>NZ_JBFAMX010000923.1:0-2943 GCF_040659615.1 Nonomuraea sp. NPDC049784 | reverse complement strand
CCCCGCCAACCCGCGCGAGGACCAGGCCATCGGCCAACGCCTGCTGAACTCCGTCAAGGACCGCCACGAGCACCGCCTGGTCGTCGACGCCGTCGCGGCGGCACTGGCCGCCCACTGCGACCATTTGCACGTGCCTGAGCCGACCCTGCTGGCCACTCCCACGATGTGGCACCTGGCCACACCCATCATTGGCCGGCTGACCACCCCCGCACCTTCCTCGGTGGAGCTGGCCGCCGCCTTGCACCCCACTCCTGCCGTGTGCGGCACCCCCACCGCTGAGGCTGCCTCGCTGATTGCCGAGCTGGAGGGCGGGCTCGGCGTCGACCGCGGCTACTTCGCAGGGCTGGTGGGCTGGCAGGACGCCGCCGGCGACGGTGAGTGGGCGATCGCGCTGCGCGGCGGCGTACTGGAGGAGAGCCAGCAGCGGCTGCGCCTATACGCCGGCGCGGGCATCGTCGCTGGCTCCGACCCAGACCACGAGCTTGCCGAAACGGACGCGAAGTTCTTGACCATGCTGCGCGCCCTGCACGCCGTTCCGCGCTGAATCACCGGGCCGCGACACGTTCGCCCGGCCCCGCTCCGCAACCTGACCAGGCGGCGGGCACGCGCCAAGCAACAGCCCGGCTGCCCGTCAGGCCTCACCCTCCACAGAAGAGGACGTTCCCATGCCGTTGCCCCACGCCATCTCGTATGAGATGCCCGACACCTTCCCAGAGCCACGCGTGGACTGGACGCTGGACCCGGATCGGGCCCTGCTGATCGTGCATGACATGCAGGACTATTTCTTGCGCAGCTACTGCCGCGACACCTCGCCGGCGACGGACCTGATGTCCAACGTGCTGGCCCTGCGCGAGGCCTGCGCTGAGCTCAAGATCCCTGTGATCTACAGTCGGCAGCCTGGAGGCCAGACTCTCGCCGAACGGGGACTCCTGGCCGACTTCTGGGGGTCGGGTATCGGGCCAGCCCTCGCCGACACGGCCATCCCCGACGCGATCGCACCAAGCGCGGACGACCGTATGCTGACCAAGCGACGCTACAGCGCCTTCTACGGCACTCGACTGGAGCAGCTCCTAGCTGATGAGCGGCGCAATCAGATCATCATCTGCGGCGTCTACGCCCACATCGGTGTGTACTTCACCGCCCAAGACGCGCTGAACCGCAACATCAAGACCTTCATCGCCGCCGACGCCGTCGCCTCCTTCAACCGCGAGTTCCACGACATCGCCCTGCGCTGGGCCACAGACCTGCTTGCCGTCGTTGTGTCCACACGCAGCATCAACACCGCCCTGCGCGAGGCGCACGTGTCCACATCTCATCACTGCCCGTAGGTAGCCACGCGCCGCTGTGTCGCTCGTCTGACGGCTGCTGCCTTCGACGCCCGTCAACCGGCCGGCGAAGGAACGGCTCATCCGCGCACGCTCCTGCCCTTTCCCTTCGCCCCGGTCGGATATGCCCCCGAAAGGATCTTCCTGTGACCATGCCTGTCACCCCGGTGCCTGGACCACCGGGCCAGCCCTCGTCCACCGCGCGCGGCTCTGGGACGCGACCTCATGCCCACGCCCCTAGCAACAGCACGCCCCTGCGCGGCGATACGTTGGCCTTCCTTACCGCCAGCATCCGTCGCCCTCGCCAGATCGGCGCCATCGCGCAGAGCTCACGAGCGCTGGCCAGGATCGCGGCCGCTCCGGTACCCGTCACCGACACGCCCACTGTCGTCGAACTCGGCCCGGGTGCCGGTGTTGTCTCCGACGCCATCGCTCGTCGGCTGCCGAGGGGCGGCCGGCACATCGCCGTGGAAATCGACCCTGGGATGGCGCGGCACCTCAGGCGCACCCGGCCGTGGCTTCACGTGCTGGACGGCGACGCGGCCCGGCTCCGGAGTCTGCTCAACAGCTGCGACGTGGACCGTGCCGACGCGGTGATCTCCGCGCTGCCCTGGACGCGCATGCCCGCACACGTCCAACAGCGCATCCTGGAAGAGATCCATGCGACACTCAACCCCGGCTGCCGCCTCTCAACGATCATCACCTTGAGCGCCTGGCCGTTCGCCAGTTGCCGCCGCTTCCGCCGCCTGCTGGAGCACACGATCGGCCCGATCACCGTGCTGGGGCCTGTCTGGCGCAACATGCCGCCCGCGCTCGTGTTGACCTGCCCGAAGGCCCGTCATGTGTGAGCCTCGCATGAGTGGGCCACGACGATGGCCCGCCAGCTTCCGCAGCCGCCGCCTCCATCCGCTGCCTGGCGTGCGCGACCTTATCCGCATCGGACTGCAGGGCGGCTGGACCCGGCGAGACCTGTCCGACGCGCACTTGCTGCCCGTACACCATGGCGGTCTGCCACCCGCCGACCCTCGCACCATGGCCGTGACGTGGATCGGACACGCCTCATGGCTGGTCCGAGTCGACGGCCGGGCCATCTTGATTGACCCGGTCTGGTCCAACACGATCCCCGGGGTGCGGCCACGGCTCACCCCACCTGGGGTGCGCTGGGCCGACCTTCCCGCCATCGACGCCGTGGTGGTGACGCACGATCACATCGACCACTTCGACAAGCCCACCCTGGCCAGGCTGCCCCGCGACGTCGCCGTGCTGGTGCCGGCCAAGGTGGGAGGCTGGTTCCGCCGCCAGGGCTTTCGCCGAGTTCTGGAACTGGATTGGTGGGAGCAGGCCGACGTCGACGGCCTGAAGCTGGCATGCCTTCCCGCCGCGCACTGGTCCGGCCGCCACCCGCTGGCCGTCTATCGCAGCTTGTGGGCCAGCTGGCTGATCACCAGCCCGGCCGGGCAGCGCATCTACCACAGCGGCGACACCGCCTACGGCTCGCATTTCAGCGAGATCAGCGCTCGCTACCCCGGTATCGACCTGGCCCTGATCGCAGCGGGTGCCTATGCCCCGCGTTGGTTCCAGTCCTCGGCGCATGTGGACCCGCACGCCGCCGTCCAAG
>NZ_JBFAMX010000922.1:0-2947 GCF_040659615.1 Nonomuraea sp. NPDC049784 | reverse complement strand
CGCGGTGGCCGCCGCCGCGGTGCGCACGCAGCGGGCCGGGCGCGCCGAACCCCGGCTGGTCGTGGCGCTGAAGGCCGGCGGCGACGGTGGCCTGCTGCCGGAGATCCTCGCCGCCTACCGCGCCCATCCCGACGCCGTGGAAGTGGAGCTGGTGCTGTGCGCGGTGACGGAGCGGGCGCGGATGCTGCGTGACGGCACGGCCGACGTGGCGTTCCTGCACAGCCCGTACGAGGATCTGACGGGGTTCGACAGCGAGCCGCTCCGGATCGAGGGCAGCGTGGCGATCCTGCCTCCCGGGCATCGCCTGGCGGGGCGATCCTTCGTGCGCCTGGCCGACCTGGAGGACGACCCGGCGCCCTGCTGGCCTGGCCAGCAGCCCGGCATCCGTGATGCCGCCGTGTTGATGCAGCTGGTGGCGTTGGGCCGGTTGATCGCGGTGGCGCCGGAGTCGGTGGCGGAGCACCTGCGGCGCGACCTGGTGGCCGTGCCGGTGCTCGACGGCGCGCCGACGACCGTGGTGCTGGCCTGGCCGGAGGGGACGCGGTCGCGGGCGCTCGGGGCATTCGTCCACACGGCGACGACCATCGCGACACGCCACCCCAACGCCCGAGCCACCGTCTCAGCCCCACACCCCACCGCCGCCACCATCTCGGCCCAGCACTCCGCTGCCGGCGCCGTCCCGACGTTCGCGACCGCCGCCGTGGGGCCGCTTTCCGCGCCGCTGGACGGGCAGCCGCCTTCCGCCGCCTCGGACGCGGAGGTGCCTTCCGCGGCCCTGGACGCGCGGCCACCTTCCGCCGCATGCGAGACGGGTTCGCCGCCTTCACAAGGTCGCAAAAGCCGTGGTGAGGAGCTTTCGGGATCGCTCCCACCGGGAATAGCCGTCTCAAGATCGATGCAGACGGGGGTGGGGCGGGATGCCGTTGAGCGTGGCGGCGCGGGAGGCGTTCCTGGCAGAGCCGCACATCGCGAGCCTGGCCGTGGAGGCGGGTGACGGGCGGGCGCCCCTGACCGTGCCCGTCTGGTACTCCTACGTCCTGGGCGGCGATATCCGGTTCCTGACGGACGGGGACTCGCGCAAGGCCCAGCTGATCGCGAAGGCCGGCAGGTTCTCGATGCTGGTGCAGCGGGTCAGCCCGACATATCGCTATGTGTCCGTTGAAGGCCCCGTCATATCTTCCGAGCCCACGACGCTGGAGGACCTGACCCGCATCGCCTCCCGCTACCTACCGCCCGACGCGGTGGAGGGCTACGTGCAGGGCTCGGACCTCCATGTGCTCATGACGTTCAGGATGCGGCCGGAACGCTGGCTCTCCGCCGACCTGGGCGCTCTCGGCTGACCCGGGACACCCTCCCGCGGACCTGCGCGCTGCCCGCTGACCTGTGAAACGGTATTTTTGGGCCCGTGACTGCTATCGATCCCACCTCGACCGGCGCGTTCGGCGTCGGACTTGCGACCATCGCCGCCGACGGCACCGTACTCGACACCTGGTTCCCCGCCCCCGAGCTGGGCGACGCGCCTGCGACGGGCACCGAGCGGCTCTCCGCCGGCGAGGCCCCCGAGCTGGCCGAGCTGACGGAGCTCGCGGGTCCCGACGCGGCGCGGGGCGTGGAGGTGGTGGCGGTGCGCACCGGCATCGCCAAGCTCTCCGAGGCGCCCGTGGACGCCCACGACGTCTACCTGCGACTGCATTTGATCTCCGCGCGCCTGGTCAAGCCGCACGGAGTGAACCTCGACGGCATCTTCGGCCTGCTCGCCAACGTCGTGTGGACCAACTTCGGCCCGTGCCCGGTGCCCGGCTTCGAGCAGACGCGCCTGCGCCTGCGGACCAGGGGCGCGGTGACGGTGTACGGGGTGGACAAGTTCCCGCGGATGGTGGACTACGTGCTGCCTTCCGGCGTGCGGATCGCCGACGCCGACCGGGTGCGCCTCGGCGCCCACCTGGCCAGCGGCACGACGGTCATGCACGAGGGCTTCGTGAACTTCAACGCCGGCACGCTGGGCGCCTCCATGGTCGAGGGCCGCATCTCGGCCGGCGTGGTGGTCGGCGACGGCTCCGACGTGGGCGGCGGCGCCTCGATCATGGGCACGCTGTCGGGTGGCGGCAAGCAGGTCATCTCGATCGGCGAGCGCTGCCTGCTGGGCGCCAACGCGGGGATCGGCATCTCGCTGGGCGACGACTGCGTGGTTGAGGCGGGGCTGTATGTGACGGCGGGCACGAAGGTCGCCCTCCCGGACGGCACGGTGGTGAAGGCGGCCGAGCTGTCCGGCTCGAACGGGATCCTCCTGCGCCGCAACTCGCAGTCCGGCGCGGTGGAGGCGGTCCCCCGCACGGGCAACGGCATCGAACTCAACGCCGCTCTGCACTCCAACTGACACGCTGCCACGCGGGCGGCGGCCGTCGTCACCAACGCCGCCCGTACACCCCGCCCGTCGACGTACCGGCCCGCTCCAAGCCACGGAGACGGCCCACGGCGCGCCGATGCGGCGGCGCGCCGGTGAGGCGGGTGAGCGTCTCCCTGGAGGGCCCTCAGCCACGGTCGGCGGGTGGTGCCCACCGTGCGCAGCCGTAAAGGAACTGAAGCGTCTCCCTAAAGCACGACTCGCCGCGCGCAGCCGCAAAAACCCCTAAAAGCCCTTAATAGAGATCAGTGGGCGTGGGAGACCGCGGAGCCGATGGTGTGGACGCGGAGTGCGTTGGTGGAGCCCGGGGTGCCGGGAGGGGAGCCGGCCACGATGACCACCTTGTCGCCCTTCTCCAGCCGCCCGGACGACAGCAGCGACGCCTCCACCTGCCGCACCATGTCGTCCGTGTGGTGCACGAACGGCACGTGGAACGTCTCCACCCCCCACGTCAGCGACAGCTGCCCCCGCACGTGAGGCGACGACGTGAACGCCAGCAGCGGGATCGGTGAGCGGTAGCGGGCCAGGCGGCGCGCCGTCTCG
>NZ_JBFAMX010000921.1:0-2950 GCF_040659615.1 Nonomuraea sp. NPDC049784 | reverse complement strand
GCCACTCCGGCCGTGGCGAGCAGGCCGGCGCGCGGGCCGCCGCGCATCCCGCAGCCCAGGACGAACAGCATGTCCGGCCCAGGAGTGATCATGGCGATGACGGTGGTCACGGTGAACAGCAAGAGCAGGTGCTGGTCGAGAGGCATGAGCGAATAATGTCAAATGTCCGCCCCAGATTCGCCATGCCACCGGCACGTCTCACTACGGCCCCCCGGGTGCGGGCTTAGCTTGGCAGGGTGAGCATCACCGCTGGTAACTACACGTTCGGACCCGAGTCCGGCCGGCTCCTCGTCAATACGACCCGTACCGGGCTGGGCGCCAAGGCCGGCCACGATCTCACCATCGAGGTCACCCGCTGGCGCGGCGACGCCACGATCGACGCCGCCGACCCGGCCAACTCCTCGGTGACCGTCGAGGTCGACGCCGATTCGCTCGAAGTCAGGGAGGGAACCGGCGGCGTCAAGCCGCTTACGAGCTCCGATCGTGCGGAGATCGAGAAGATCATCCGGGAGAAGATCCTGCGCGTCCAGAAGTACCCGACGATCACGTTCCGGTCGGCCCGGGTGGACGGGACCGCGGAGTCGTTCCGCGTCGAGGGCGAGCTGACCATGGTCGGTGCCACAGAGCCCGTCTCGGTCCAGGGCTCGCTGAGCGAGGAGCGTGTACAGGGCTCGGCGACCATCGCGCAGACCCGATGGGGCATTCGTCCCTACTCGGCGCTGTTGGGCGCGCTCAAACTCGGCGACGAGGTCGAGGTACGGTTCGACGCCGGCCTCGTACCGAAGCAGTGACCCCGTTATCGCCCCGCGGGGGCGGTGGGCAGGTTGGCGTACTCTCCGGCTCTCAGCTGGACCGGGACGTTCACGCGGATGGGCGCGGTGCCGCTGAAGGCGAAGGTCATCGGCACTGTGGCACCGCGCACGCCGCTGACGGTGCCGATGGGCTTGTCACCGGTGCCGACGGGCTGGTTGGGGGGCAAGGTGACGGGACCTGCCAGCTGTACGGAGCCGCCGCCCTCAACGGTGATCCGGTCGAGCTGGACCGGCTTGCCACCGCTGTTGAGCAGCACGGCATACAGGGCGAGCTGCGGGGACGGCGAGCTCGGGTCCGCGCCGTCCAGGAGGAAGACGTTGCGCAGGTGCAGCACTCCTTGAACGTCGGCGTTGGCCCCGCTGTTCGGCACGTACGTCTGCGACGGGTACGTGCCCACCGACATGCAACCGGTCGCGGCCACGGCCATCACGATCACGGTAGAGATGATGGCACGCATCGCCACGCTTCCTCTCGTCACCCTACGTCACCGTTCCGCTACCCAACGGCGGCTCCTCGAACCCCGCCTTCGGCCGCCGGCCCAGGACGGACCTGGCCTTGCTCCAGTCGCCGACGAGCAGGTCGACCTCGGCGGGGCGGACGAAACGCGCGGAAGTGCGGACGTGTCGCGCATGGCGTCCACGTTCCCGAGGACCAGCTCGTGCTTCCTCTGGCGCCGGTCACTCGGGATTCACCGTGAACACGGGAAAATAGCTGGTCACCTTGCCTGCGGCGTAGTCGTCCGCGAGCCGCGGGACGTCCTCGAAGTCGTAGGTCTGGATCATGTCCGGGTCCGGAATCCAGCCGGTCGCCGCCTGGTACTCGAGGATCTCCGGGGAGTCGCCGGAGCGCCACACGTGCGTGTTGACGTGCAGGTGCCGCTTGATGCACTCGACAGCGCGGCGGGTCTCGGTGACCATCCCCCGCTTCCAGCCGAGCGTGGTCAGCACTCCCAGACGTCCGAGCGCCTTGAGCGTGGGCCGCAGCAGCGGCGCGCCGATGTTGTCGATGAAGATCGCGGCCCCGTGACCGTCGCTGAGGGACTCGATGATCCGCAGGAACTCCTTCTCCGAGGTCCGGTACCGCTCCACCAGGTCCGGATCGCCCTCGTCGAGCCGCCGGCTCAGCTCGAGGTCCGGGAACGTCCGCCGGTCCACGGGCGTGATGCCCTTGCGGGCCAGGCAGGACAGCCGCTCGTCGCCGCCGGCCGTCATGGCGACGCGGAACCCGGCCCGCCGCGCCAGCTCCAGTTCCGCCAGGACGACGCCGCCGCCCCAGCCGAACACCAGGTGGTCCTCGGCGGCGACGTCCGGCAACTGCCCCCGCCAGCAGGCGTACGCCACCCGCCAGTTGTCCCAGGCCGAGAAGTACCGGGCGTAGGTGGCCCATTGGGGCAGGGTGTAGGCCGAGTCGGACGGCAGCGGGAGCAGCATCCGCGCCGCGACCTTCGTCCGCTTCGCCAGGAGTCCGATCGTGCCCGGAGCGTCGTACGCGTAGGCCAGTTCGGCGTAGCCGTACCGGTCGCACTTGCCGAAGGGCATCACCATGCACACGTCGCCCTCCGAGAGCGCCCGCGCCTCCGGTGCCTGCCCGGTGCGCAGCACGCGGACCACGCCGATGTTGCCGAGCACGACGGACGGCTCGCCGCGCTGCCGGCAGATGTCCACCGGCGAGCGGGACAGGGCGTGCTCCAGGTTCGCCTCCCACGAGCCGTACAGGGGTTCGACCAGCACCTCGTCGTCGCCCAGGTCCGGGAACGCGAACGTCTCCCTGCGCAGGTTGGCCGCGCCGCCGGGCGCCGGGCCACCGCCGTTCGGCCCGGCGTGAAGCACCCACGCGTCAGTCGTGATCATTCGTCCGGCTCCTCTCCGTCCCGCGCGTCCGCCGGCGGACTCCACCAGTGCCGCCGGTCCGACCATGGATAGGGCGGCAGGTCGACATGTCGTCCCGCCCGATACAGCGCCTCCCACCGCACGTCCACGCCGCGGCAGTACAGCCGGCCGAGCGTGTCCAGCACCGATTCGTCCCCGGCCTGATGGAGACCGGTGCGCCGGACTTCATCCGGGCCGGCCTGTTGCGAACCGGCGGGCCGGCCAGCTCCCGGTGCGGCGATGACGGGGTCCGGCTGACCGTGACCCCG
>NZ_JBFAMX010000920.1:0-2960 GCF_040659615.1 Nonomuraea sp. NPDC049784 | reverse complement strand
CCCTGGCTCGCCAGCCGCGCCGCGACCCGCACGGCGCTCAGCGAGTTCCCGCCCAGCGCGAAGAACCCGTCGTCGAGCCCGACCTCCGGCACGCCCAGCACGTCGGCCCAGACGCCCGCGATCCGCCGCTCCAGCTCGGTGCTCGGCCACCGCCGCGCTCCCTTGGAGGTGCTCGCCGGCCAGGTGGGAGACGCGCCTGCCGATGTCGGCTCCACCCCGACCTGCGGCAACTCCGGCACCGCGATCGAGGAGACGGGCGCGTCCGGGGCAGCCGCCATGGCTTCCAGCACCCGTACGAGCGCGTCGGCCAGCCACTCCATCACGAGCCTGTCGAAGGCGGCCGCCCGGTACTCGACGGTCACGGCGATCCCGGCAGGAGCGCCGTCGCGGCCGTAGTCGTCCGTCACGTCGACCAGCAGCTCGAACCGTGCCGCCCCGGTCCTGACCACCTCGACCCGCGACTCGACGCCGGGCAGGTCCAGCTCGGCCCGCGCGTTGTTCTGCAGCGCCAGCACGACGTCCACGAGGGGATGCCGCCCGGGGTGGCGTACCGGGTTGAGGTCCTGCACGACCCGCTCGAACGGCACCTCCTGGTGGGCGAAGGCCTCCAGGTCCGTCTCGCGTACCCGCGCCACCAGCTCGCCGATGTCCGGATCGCCCGACAGGTCGGTACGCAGCACCAGCAGGTTGACGAAGAACCCGACGAGATCCCCCACGGAGTCGCTGGACCGCCCGGCGACCGGTGACCCGATGGGCAGGTCGGTGCCCGCGCCGGCCCGGTTGAGCACGACGGCGAGGGCCGACTGGAGCACCATGAAGAGCGTGGCCCCGCGCTGCCTGCCCAGCTCGGCCAGCCGCCCGTGCAGCTCCGCGCCGATGTGCCTGACGACCGTGTCAGCGGCGCCCGCCGTCTCCGCAGTGTCCTCCGCCGTGCGGGGCAGCGGGAGCCGTTCGGGCAGGCCCTTAAGCATCTCGCGCCAGTAGCCGAGCTCCGCGGCGGCCAGCGCGTCCACGCGCTCGCGCTGCCGCACCGCGTAGTCGGCGTACCGGGTCGGAAGGGGCGGCAGCCCGGCGGGCACCCCTCCGAGCCGGGCCGCGTAGCAGCGTGACAGGTCGCGCATGAACGGCGGCAGCGACCACCCGTCGGTGGCGATGTGATGCATGACCAGCAGCAGCGCGTGCTCGTCCGGCCCTGTGGTGAACAGCACGGAGTGGATCGGCAGCTCGGCTGCCAGGTCGAACCGGTGCCCGGCCGCCTCGGCCACCCGCCCGTCCAGCTCGGCGGCCGGGACCTCGACGGCGCTGAAGCCGGGCCTGGCCTCCTCGACCGGCAGCACCCGCTGGGCGGGCTCGCCGTCGTGGACGGCGAAGACGGTCCGCAGCGCCTCGTGCCTGGCCACCACGTCCTCCAGCGCGCCGCGGAGGGCCGGCACGTCCACCGGGCCGTGGAGCCGTACCAGCATGGGCATGTTGTAGGCCACGCCCGCGTCGACCTGGTCGAGGAACCACAGCCGGCGCTGCGCGAACGACAGCGGGAGCGCGGCCTCCTCCGCGATCGGTGCCGCGGGCTCGCCCCGCTCCGGTGCGCGTGCCCCGGCCTGCTCCCTGACGTGCTCGGCGATCGCCGCCACTGTGGGCGTCTCGAACAGGGCCCTGACGCCCACCTCGGCCCCCAGCTCGGCGTGGATCCTGCTGAGGAGCCTGGCCACCATCAGCGAGTCGCCGCCCAGCGCGAAGAAATCGTCCTCGACGCCCACCCGCGGCACTTTGAGCACCTCGGCGAACAGCTCGCATAACGACTTCTCCACGTCGTCGCGCGCCGCCCCGGAGCCGCCCCGCTCGTACGCCGGCGCGGGCAGCCGGAGCTTGTCCAGTTTCCCGCTGGGGGTCAGCGGCAGTCCGGGCAGCACGACGAACGCCGACGGCACCATGAAGTCCGGCAACACGGCCGCCGCATAGGCGCGCAGCGCCTCGACGTCCACGTGCCCCTCCCACGGCGTCCCGTCGTCGTGCACCCGCGTGCCGGCCGCCGCGACCACGTACGCGACCAGCCGCTTCTCGCCGGGCGGGTCCTCCCTGGCGACCACGCCGGCCCGGGCCACGGACGGGTGGCGCGCCAGCACGTCCGCCACCTCGTCGGGCTCGACCCGGAACCCGCGGATCTTCACCTGCTCGTCCGCCCGCCCCACGAACTGCAGGACCCCGCCGGAGAGCCGCACCAGATCGCCTGTCCGGTACATCCGGCCGCCCGGGTCCCAGAACGGATCCGCCACGAACCGCTCGGCCGTCAGCCCCGGCTGCCCCAGGTAGCCCAGGGCCAGGCCGTCCCCGGCCGCGTACAACTCGCCGACGTCCCCGTCCGCCACCGGCCGCAGCCGCTCGTCCAGGACGTACACGCGCTTGCCCGCCAGCGGCGTGCCGATGGGCACCCTGCCGTCCACCGGCCCGTCCACCGGGGTCACCGGGTGCGTGGTCATGAAGATCATGCCTTCGACCGGCCCGTACCCGTTGCTCAGCCGCAGTCCGGGATGCCGTTCGAGGGCGCGCCTGACGTGCGCGGGCGACAGCGCCTCGCCGCCCACGATCAGGTGGCGCACGCCGGTGAGCGCGTCCGGGTACTCGTCCACGATCACGTTGAACAGGCTGCTCGACAGATACATGCACGTCACCCGGTGCTCGGCGGTCAGCCGCCCCATCACCACCGGGTCGACGCGCTGCCCGGGATGCAGCACGCAGGTGCCGCCCGACAGCAGCGGCCCCCACAGCTCCAGCGCGAACGCGTCCCACGAGACCGGCGAGCACTGCAGCCACACCGCCTCGAACGGCACGTACTCCTGCCCGGTCACCGTGGCCACGATCGCCCTGTGCGGCGCGGCGACCCCCTTGGGGCGGCCGGTGGAGCCGGAGGTGAACATCACGCACGCGACGCCGTCGTGCCGGGCCGCGCGGGGGTGCCGCTC
>NZ_JBFAMX010000919.1:0-2962 GCF_040659615.1 Nonomuraea sp. NPDC049784 | reverse complement strand
GCTGTGGGCCGAGCGGGCGCGCGCCGAGCTGCGGCTCACCGGCGACGTGCCCGCCGCCCCGCGCCGGGCGGACGACCCGCTCAGCGTGCTCACCCCCCAAGAGCGCCAGGTGGTACGGCTGGCCGCGACCGGTGCCTCGAACCGGGACATCGCGGCCCAGCTGTACCTCAGTCCCAGAACCGTCGGCTACCACCTGTACAAGGCTTTCCCCAAGCTGGGGATCACCTCACGGGCCGAACTGGCCGCGCTCACCTGAGCAGCCCGTACAGCTGGTCGATCCTGGTCTGATCGGCGACCAACGGCAACTGGTCGAAGAACAGCTGCCACCGCGTCGAGAGGCCACCCTGGTCAGCGATGCGTTCGATGATGCCGAAGCTCATCGGCTCGCTCTGGCCCTTCGGCAGGACCGTGCCGTACCACTCCACGTACGTCGCGCCGGGCACCCGCACGGCCTGGCCTGGCTGCAGCTTCACGTCGCTGACCTGGCCGAAGAAGGTCGTCAGATAGGCCCGCTTGCCCTCTGCTGTCCGCAGTTCGCGCTCGCCCAGCCCAGAGGCCGACAGCGCAGCACCGCTGAGGGGCGCCGTCAGGGCCGCGACGTCCTCTGTGTTCCACGCCTCCGCCCGGGCGGCGAGCTCGTCGGGGCCCATAGCCCGTTGCCCTCCCTCCTCGGGCAGGCCGCTGTCGGCAACGCCGCTGAACAGGTCGGGCAGGCTCGGGTCGAGCGGGGAGAACATCAGGTGGCGGTCGTAGTACCGGCGACCCTGGATCACCTTGCCGTCATCGGTCAGCAGGACCCGATACACCGCCGGATAGGTGATCTTGTGGCCCTTGACCGTGGCCTCGTTGACCGCCTCGAACATCACCGCCGGGCCGTTCACGGCCACGCGCGTGCCGCGAAAACGGAAGTCAGGCACCAGGGCCAGCGTCCCCGCGATCGACGCCCTGATCGTGTCCAAACCCTGCATCAGCGGCGCGCTGGCCTTTCGCGGCTCCCAGAGCGTCGCGTTGGTGTCCCAGATGTCCACGTAGGCCTGCACCCGGTTCTCCGTGGTCACCTTGCCGAACCTGATCTGCCTGTTGATGAATGTGCAGGCGTTGGGCGACACCCACCCCTTGATGCTCGCCACCTCCTCGCGCGCGTCCGCGCATCCATTCTTCGCCTGCGCCGGGCTCGCCATCACGCTCAACGCCAACACCGCACCGACCAGAATCTTCATCTCCGCCTCCTTCAGGGGCGCCGTGCCCCTGAACTGAAACTACGAAGATCGGCCCGGCCGACGAATCTGTCACCGTGACGGTAGTCGCGCGCACACCGGGTTCGGCACGATCGACCAGCTGTGCCTGCCGTCGCTTCGACCCGCGTGATCGAAGGCGCCTGCCGCCACCTACGGCAGGTGCGTGTACGCGTGCGACAACGACGTCGTTGACCACCAGGTGGTCAACCTGGAATTCGACGGCGGCGCGACCGCCTCATTCACCATGACCGCGTTCTCGCCGATGGCCCTTCGCAAGACCCGCATCTTCGGCACGCACGGCTCCCTTGAGGGAGACGGCGTCCGGCTCACCGTGACCGACTTCGTGACCGGGGACGTCGAGGTCATCGACACGAACCCTCCCGCGGAGGGGCACAGCGGCGGCGACCGGGGCCTGGTCACGGCGTTCCTGGACGCCCTCGGCCGGAACGACCCATCCCCGATCCTCTCGGACCCCCGTGAAAGCCTGCACAGTCACGAGATCGCGTGGGCGGCAGAGGAAGCCCGCCTCACCGGAACCGTCGTCGCCCTGGAGGAACAGCGCCTCTCGCCCGCCCGCGCACCGATGGGCCACCCCTAAGACGTCGTTCCCGAGAAGATCGACCAGACGGCCGACCGCAAGAACCGCGGCTCCTGCGGCGGCCGGCCGGTCGACCGGCACGACGGGAGAGTCATGCCGCTCGCGTTACCGTTGCGGCTCCCGCCTGAAGGTGACGTTCGCGCTGTAGCTGAACCCGCCGCCTCGGACAGCGTTCGCGTAGACCGCGACATCGCTGACCGGCAGCTGGGCGTTGGTGGCGTTCACCCCGACCGCGGGACGGGTCGACCCGTCGACCAGGGTGATGTCGTTGCCCATGATGTCAACCGTCTCGTTCGGGTTCGGGCTGATCGACTTCACGTAGACGCCGCCCCAGCTCGCCCTGATCGTGTTCTCCCGGATGACGACCCGGGAGGTGTTCATCGGCCCGATCGCATCCCACTTCGCGTTCTCGATCAGGTTGCGTTCGATCCACACATCGCTGTGCACCGCACCGGGGGCGCCGGTGTGCGAGCCGGTGAGCTTGCCCCAGCCCGGATAGTCCTGTGACGCGCCGCAGTAGTTGTCGGTGATCCGGATGTCGGTTGTCGGGGTGTTGTCGGCGACCCCGCCCCAGGTGGTGCCGGCGGTCGGCAGGTCGAGTTGCACCGCCTCGCCGTGCCACAGCCCTGCCGTCGGCGCCTCGACCCAGCCTTCGAAGCGGCAGCCGCTGACAGTCGCCGTATGGACGGCGTTCAGCTCGACCCCGTGCCACCACTTGACGTTTCGTACGGTCACTCCGGACAGCTCGACGTTGTGGGTGTGTTCGAAGGTGATCGCATTCATCGGCGGCGCGTCCGTCGCCCGAGCGCGATCGTCACCGGTTGCGTTCCGTACAAAGTACGCTGTCGGGTCCCAGATGCCGCCCTCCAGCCGGATGTTGCCGGCCGCCTGGTAGCCGGTGCAGTCGTCGGGAACGTGGTTGATCAGCAACGTCGCCTCGCGGGAGTTCACCACCCCGACACTGGTGAACGAATCCGGATAGGTGGGCTCCGGCGAGTGCTGATTCGTGTCCTTGTAGTACGTCTGCGGCTTGACCGCCACGTCGGAGGTGAAGGTCGCACCACCCGCCCGCAGCGTGGTGCCGCCGGCGTCCACGTGCTGAAGCGGCCCCTGGTGGTCGCCGGCG
>NZ_JBFAMX010000918.1:0-2964 GCF_040659615.1 Nonomuraea sp. NPDC049784 | reverse complement strand
GCCAGGCCCGCTGGCCGTAGCGGTCGGCCCACGTGGTGACCGCGTCGCGCAGGTCGTGCAGCTGCACCCCGCGATGGTGGGTGCCCGCCCACAGGTCGAGCAGCGACTTGCCCAGCTCGGCGTGCCACATCATCGGCGGGAGGTCCTCGATCACGATGGCCATGCCGACGTGGTTGACCGGGCTGTTGGTCATCGTCTGGATGGCGCGGTCGGGCACCGAGCGTCCGCGGAAGATCCACAGATCGCCGGTCCTCGTCACCTTGACGGCCTCGTCGAGAGTCAGCACACCGCTATCCCTTCGCTGCGGAACCGCCCGTTCCCGCGTCCCTCGACCATCCTGCCAAAGGGACCCGCGGAAGTGCGGCGGACGGGGTTAGCCTAGGCAACATGCGCTGGTGGAAGATGCTCGGTCTGGCGGGACTCATGGGGGTGGCCGCCACGGGAGTGGTGATCGCGCGCGCCGAGCGCCGCCGCCGCGCCTACACCCCCGAGGAGATCCGGGCGCGCCTGAGGGAGCGCGTGGATCAGGTGGATCAGCCCGAGGGCCGCAGGTCGTAGACGAAGACCACGTCAGGGTAGGCCGGGTTGTCGTCGTAGCCCTGCACGGCCCCCTGGTAGGCCCGCTGGTAGTTGACCACCCACGGCATCGCGGCGGCCACCCGCTGGTCGAGCACCCGTTTCGTGGCCTGCTCGTACGCCCGCTGCGCCGCCGCCTTGTCGGTCACGGTCAGCTCGGGCACGGTGTCGAGCAGCGCGTCCAGGCTGTGGTCGCGCAGGTAGGTCAGGTTGAAGGCGGGCGGGTTCTCGCTGTGGAAGACGTTCCCGAACCACGAGTAGCCGTCGGCGTAGTCGGGCCACCAGTACATGACGAAGATGTCCTGGCCGCGCTTCTTGCCCAGCTCCCACTGGGCGGTCCACGGCATCGGCCGGGCGTCGATCGTGACGTTGAGCGGTCTGAGGGCGTCCGCGAGCTTGGTGGCGAGCAGGTGCCAGTCCGTGTCGCCCTCCCCGTACGTCATCGTCAGCCGCAGCGGCCGGCCGCCCGGGCCGTACCCCGCCCTGGTCAGCAGCCGAGCCGCGCCCGCCAGGTCCTGCCGTGGCACGCGGTCGGGCACGTGACCCATCAGCCCCTCGGGGACGATGCCGCTGGCCGGGGTGGCGGCGCCCTTCAGGTCCCTGATCAGGCCCTGGTAGTCGACGGCCTTCTGGACCGCGCGGCGTACGCGCACGTCGCGCATCGGTCCGCTCGCGGTGTTGAACAGCAGCATCGCCGTCTGGAACGACGACCGCTGCGACGTGCGCACGCCCGGCTCGGACGAGGCCACGGCGAACAGGCGCGGGTTGAGCCGCGGCACGAAGTTCACCTCACCGCGCTGCAGCAGCCGCCACGCCCGGTCGGGATCGGGCACGACCCGGAACTTGACCGTGTTGTAGTGCGGCCCGTCCCATCCTCTCCAGTACTTGTCGTACGCGCTGAGCGTGAGCTCGTCCTCCTTGCCCTTCTGCCACTTCGTCACCGTGTACGGCCCCGAGCCGGCGTCCCTGCCGGCCGCGAAGAACTTCCCGAGGTCGGGCGCCGCCTGCGTGTCGTATATATAGGCCGCGTACGTGGATGAGGCAACCAGGTCCAGAGGGACGGGGTACTTCAGCGCGAACGTCACCGTGGCCGGGTCGTCGACCCTGATGGTAGAGACGGCGTCCCAGATGTAGGAGGCGCCCGTCCTGGACCTCATGGTGCGCTCGATCGAGGCCTTGACCGCCGCGGCGTCCAGCCGCCTGCCGGTGTGGAAGGTCACCCCGGTGCGGAGATTGAAGGTCCACGTCCGGCCGTCGGGTGAGGAGCGCCACGACGTGGCCAGCCGGGGGCTGGACTTCTTGGTGACCGGGTTCCAGAAGGTGAGCGTCTCATAGACGTTCTGAAAGGCGACGATCTCGCTGGAGTAGGACTTGCTCGGGTCCCATTCGGTGACGATGTCCAGATTCTTGACGTAGACGAACGAGGACACCCCCGCGGGGGCCTGCGGCGGCTCGGCGGGCGTCGAGCAGGCCGCGAGGAGCATCAGCGCGGCGGCCGCGGCGAGACGACGGCGCAACGCATCTCCCTTTGCTAGCGATGTACTCGGGAAACCTACTCCAAGATCGATAGGATCGGTGCCCAGGTGTCCAAAAGTCCCGAAAAATTGGGCATTCTGGTGATCGAATTGCTATCCTCGGGGCTTGTCCCGTCCGGGGTTGCCAGCAGGGGACCGACCGGAGTGAGGTGCCATGGGTCGTAGCCGAACGATCCGCATGAAGATCATCGGACTACTACTGGTGCCCCTGACCTCCATGGTGGTGTTGTGGGGGGTCATCACCGCCGTCACCGCCACCGAGAGCTTGGAGCTGCGTCAATATAAGACACTCTGGACGAACCTCCGCCTTCCCGCGTACAAACTGATCAGCGAGATTCAGCGTGAACGTCTCGTCTCGGCCAAGCTCCTGCGCAAGTCGGAGAACAAGTCGGCCGTGACCGCGCAGCGTACTCGTACCGACGCCGCCAGAGACGCGTTCAAGCAGCTCTCCAGCAAATCCAAGGACCGATCGGAAGAGATCCGCACACAGGTGGACGCGGTGAAAACGCAGCTCGACAGGCTCGACGCGATCAGAGGAGAGATCGACACGAGCCTGTCTGACCGTCTGCACACCGTGGAGGCGTACAGCGGGATCATCGACACCCTGTTCGGCCTGCACAAGCGGGTCGCGCTGATCGACGACATCCCGATCTACGAGCAGTCGCGCGTGGTCATCGACATGGGGTACGCCAAGGAGTTGCTCACCAGGGAGCAGGCCGTCGCGTTCGGGCCGACCACGGCCGCGGAGCGCAGGCTGTTCACCCAGCTCGCCGGCAACCGGCGCTTCCTGGTCGACCAGGCGCTCGGCGAGCTCGACCCGAGCCTGCGCGACACCCAGGTGGCGCTGATCACC
>NZ_JBFAMX010000917.1:0-2969 GCF_040659615.1 Nonomuraea sp. NPDC049784 | reverse complement strand
CCCGGCCCCGTCGGCGTCGTGGCCGCGTCCGGCACCGGCGCCCAGCAGGTGACGTGCCTGCTCGACTGGGCGGGCACCGGCGTCAGCCACGTGCTGGGCGTGGGCGGCAGGGACCTGTCGGCCGAGGTGGGCGGCCTGTCCACCCTGCGTGCCCTGCGCATGCTGGACGAGGACCCGGCCACTGAGCTGATCGTGCTCATCTCCAAGCCGCCCTCCCCCGAGGTGGCGCGGACCGTGCAGGACTCGGTGGAGCGGCTGCGCACGCCGGTGCTGTTCGCGCTGCTCCCTGAAGTCGACCTGACGGAGGCGACCGAGCGGGCCCTGCACGCGCTCGGCAGGCCCGTGCCCGAGTGGCCGGCCTGGCCCGCGTGGTCGGGGAAGCAGAGCCGGGCCAAGACCATCAAGGGCGTCTACTCCGGCGGGACGCTCAGCGCGGAGGCCGCGCTGGTCGCCGGCCGTGCCGGCTCGGCAGGGGGCGACTTCGTGGACTACGGCGACGACGCCTACACCAGGGGGCGGGCGCACCCCATGATCGACCCGACCCTCCGCGTCGAGGCGCTGGCCCGCGCTCATGAGACCGACCTGGTGCTCATGGACGTCGTGCTCGGCCACGGCGCCGACCCCGACCCCGCCGCCTCACTGGCCCACGCCGTCGCCCGTACCCCCGCCACCGTCGTGATCGCCCTCATCGGCACCGAGGGCGACCCCCAGGACCTGCACCGGCAGGCCGCCGCCTTCCGGGAGGCGGGCGCGGCCGTGTTCACGTCCAACGCCCAGGCCGCCAGGCACGCCAGGAGCCTCCTATGAGCCTGCTCTCCGCCCCTCCCCGCGTCATCACGGTCGGCGCGGGCCTGCTCGACGAGGCGCTCAGGGCGCAGGCCGTCCAGACCACCCCCGTCAGCTGGCGACCGCCCCTGCCCGGCACCGCCGAGGCCCTGGCCACGGTGCTCGCCGACCCGCGCAGGCAGGCCGCCAACGAGCTGGCCGTGAGCAGGCTGACCTCCGCGCGCCCGCACCTGGTGGGGCTTCGGCGGGCGTCGGAGGTCCTCGAGGAGAGGACGTTCCTGCACGCGGGCCCGCCCATCACCTGGGAGCGCGCCTCGGGCCCGATGCGCGGCGCGCTGATCGGCGCGATGCTGCTCGAGGGCCTGGCGGACGACGAGCACAACGCCGAGCGCAGGCTGGCGGCCGGCGAGATCACGCTGCGGCCGTGCCACGAGCACGCCACCGTGGGCCCGATGGCGGGCGTGGTGAGCCCGTCCATGTGGTTGTTCGAGGTACGCGACGACGAGCACGGCGGCACCGCGTACTGCTCGCTGAACGAGGGCCTGGGCAAGGTCCTCAGGTACGGCGCCTACGGACCGGAGGTGCTGGAGCGGCTGCGCTGGATGGACGCGGTGCTCGGCCCCGCGCTGAAGGCGACGCTGGAGCGCACGGGGCCCATCGACCTGCGCTCGCTGATCGCGCAGGCCCTGCAGATGGGCGACGAGCTGCACAACCGCAACCGCGCCGCCACCTCGCTCCTGCTGCGCGAGCTGGCCCCCACCGTGGTCGAGGCCGTCCCCGGCGACGCCGCCGAGATCCTGCGCTTCATCAACGGCAACGACCACTTCTTCCTCAACCCCGCCATGGCCGCCGCCAAGGTCAGCACCGACGCGGCCCGCGACGTGCCCGGTTCCTCCCTGGTCGTCGCCATGGCCAGGAACGGCACCGACTTCGGCGTCCAGGTCTCCGGGCTGGGCGGGCGCTGGTTCACCGGGCCCGCCGGCGTGCCCGACGGGCTCTATCTGGGCACGTACGGGCCGGACGACGCCAACCCGGACATCGGCGACTCTACGATCACCGAGACGTCGGGGCTGGGCGGGTTCGCGATGGCGGCCTCGCCGGCCATCGTGCGGTTCGTGGGCGGCGAGGTGGCCGACGCGGTGCGGGCCACCCGCTCCATGTACGAGATCACGCTCGCCGAGCACCCCGCCTACCAGATCCCGGGGCTCGGCTTCCGCGGCACGCCCGTCGGCATAGACATCACGCTCGTCGCCAGGACCGGCCTGCTGCCCGTGGTCAACACCGGCATCGCGGGCCGCGTCGCGGGAACGGGACAGGTGGGCGCCGGCCTGGTCAAACCGCCGGTGGAGGCGTTCACGGCCGCCCTGCTGGCGCTCGCCGAGCAAGCCTCTTGAACGCCGACATATCAGCAGGTCAAGACCTTTGTCAGGCTGCTTCAGCTTCCCTTGCGCATTGCCCGCCTATATCGTAACGAACCACTTTCAATTGGTTGCAGTGCGGGATGGGGGCGGGAAGATGGCAGCCGACCGCTTGCTCAGCGGACCCGGCCCGGAGGGAGGTGCCCCTAGCGGCGCCCCGCAGAGCCAGGGCCGCTTGATCGGCCGGCGGTACCGTCTCATGTCGCCGGTCGGCAGGGGCGGCATGGGCATGGTGTGGCACGCCCACGACGTCCTGCTCGACCGGGATGTGGCGGTCAAGGAGCTGATCCTCCCGTACGGGCTCGACAACGCGGGCAAGCAGGTGGCGCACCGGCGCATGCTGCGCGAGGCCAGGTCGGCCGCGCGGCTGACGCATCCCGGCATCGTGACCGTGCATGACGTGGTCGAGGAGGACGGCCGCCCGTGGATCGTGATGGAGCTGGTCCGCGCGTGGTCCCTGGAGCAGGCCGTACGCCAGAGCGGGCCGCTGCCGGTGATCCAGGCGGCCGAGATCGGCATCCGGGTGCTCGACGCGCTCAGGCACGCGCACGCCGCCGGGATCCTGCACCGCGACATCAAGCCCGGCAACGTGCTGCTGACCTCGGACCGGGTGGTGCTGACCGACTTCGGCATCGCGGCCATCGAGGGCGACGTGACGATCACGCAGACGGGGCTGCTCATGGGGTCGCCCGCGTACATCCCGCCGGAGCGCCTTTCCGGGCAGCCGATCACGCAGGCGGCCGACCTGTGGTCGTTCGGCGCGAC
>NZ_JBFAMX010000916.1:0-2974 GCF_040659615.1 Nonomuraea sp. NPDC049784 | reverse complement strand
GTAGAGGAGCGGCAGCACCGTGACGAGCGAGGCCAGCCCGAGCAGGAGGTAGAGCAGCGGCGCTGGAGGCGACCAGCAGGAGGAGGCCAAGAACGCCGTCCTGGAGCAGCTCAGAGCCCTGTCCACCGCGCGGGCCCAGCGCACCGCCGACGCCGCCGCCACGCCTCCCGAGGGGCTGCTGGTCCTGACCATCCTCACCGGAGCGCTGGTCATCGTCTTCCCGTTCCTGGCAGGGGCCAGGCCGAAGGGGCTGGCGATGCTGCCGCTGCTGGCGACGGCGGCGCTGCTGGGCTTCGGCACGTACCTGACATGGGACATCTCCCACGCCTTCGCCGGGCCGCTGGCCGTCGGGCCGCAGGCGTTCCAGGGGGCGCTGCAGGAGTTCGCGCGCATCAGCGGGGGGATGTGAGCGTGGGCGTCAGGCGCGCGCCGCTGCTGCTGGCCGCGGCCCTGGCCGCTCTGGCCGTCGCGGGTCCCGCCGCGGCCGACCGGGAGCCGTGGCCCCGCCCGGTGCCGCAGGTGTCCGTACGCCCGCCCGCGCCCCCCAAAGGCGTCACTGTCGGGCCCACGGTGTCCGTGCCCCGGGTGCGGACCTGGCGGTCGCCGGCCCCCGGGGTGTCGATCTCGATGCCGCCCGGGAAGCGGCGGGCGGCGCCCGCGGTCACGCTGCCCCACGTGACGGTCTACCGGGACGGGGTGTGCACCAGCCGCGTCCAGGTGGGGGAGTGCCCGCGCAAGGTGCCGCGTCCGGTGCGACGGCCCGTGCCCTGGATGGCGCCCGTGCTCATGCCCACCCCCACCTCCACGCCGAAGGCGACTCCCCGGGCGCACTTCCAGCGCGCCGCGGCCGCGCCGACCCGTCGTAAGAGCCCGATGACCACCGTGCTGGTGATGGCCGTGCTGGTGTCGGCGATCACCTCGACGACGGCCGTGGCGTTCCGCTCCCGCCGCTGATCAGGGGGATGGCTTATTCGCGTGCCGCGTTCCGGCGCCGCATGGCACACTGTCCGCCGGGCTCGTCGATCTTCCTTCGGGCTCGGCGGTGTGTGCGGTGATCGGGAGAGAGGCAGCTGTGGCCGACGAAGAGGTGCTGACCGGCGGCGGCGTCAACCACGTGGTCAGGGTCGGAGACACCGTACGGCGCCCCGCGGGGGCGTGGACGCCGGCCGTTCACGCGCTGCTCGGTCACCTGGAGGCGCGCGGGTTCGACGGCGCACCCCGCTGCCACGGGATCGACGCCGAGGGGCGGGAGATCCTGGACTTCGTGCCCGGCGACGTTCCCAGCTATCCGCTGCCGGAGTGGACGCTGACGGACGAAGCGCTGGTGGCCGTCGGTGCGCTGCTGCGGGAGTACCACGACGCCACCGTGGGCTTCCCGATTCATCGGGACTTTTCGTGGTACCTCCCTCCGGTGGCGCCGGCGGAGGTGATCTGCCACGGGGACGCCGCCACGTACAACTGCGTCTTCCGCGAGGGGCTGCCGGTCGCGTTCATCGACTTCGACACGGCCCACCCGGGGCCGCGGGTCTGGGACGTGTCCTACGCCGCCTACCGCTTCGTGGCGCTCAGCGACCCCCGGCACGAGGGGGTGGGTTCGTGGCCGGTGGAGGAGCAGGCGCGGCGGCTGCGGGTGTTCGCCGACGCGTACGGGCTCGGGGACGCGGACCGGCACGCGCTGGTGTCCACCGCGCGGGCCCGGCTGGACCATCTGATACGCCTCATGTACGACCAGGCCGCCGCGGGCAACGAGGCCTTCGCGAGCCACATCGCCCGAGGCGACGATCGCTTCTACCGCACCGACATGGCGCACTTGGCCCGCCACGAGGCCACGTTCCGCTCCGCCCTCACGGCCTGACCCGGATGGTGCTCGAGGCGCCACACCGCGCCGGACGTGGGCTCTAACGGCCGGTGGGAAGACCTCGGTCCCCCCGGCGGTTTCACGTGATCGTGGAGAAGACCGAGGTAGTGGTGATCGGCGCCGGACAGGCGGGGCTGTCCGGCGCGTACTTCCTGCGCAGGTTCGGGTTCGAGCCGGTCGTGCTGGACGCGGGCGACGGGGCGGGAGGGGCGTGGCGCCACCGATCACCCTCACTCACCATGGACAAGGTGCACGGGATCTTCGATCTGCCGGGCGTGCCGCGTCACCCGGGTGTGGACGGCCGCCGTCCCGCCGCCGAGGTGGTCCCCGCGTACTACGCGGCCTACGAGGAGGAACTGGGGCTGGACGTCGTGCGGCCGGTGAAGGTCACCTCTATGCGGCGAGGCCGGGACGGTCGCCTGGTGCTCACGACGGACGCGGGGGACTGGTCGGCCCGGGCCGTGGTCAACGCGACCGGCACCTGGACCCGTCCGTACTGGCCCTACTACCCGGGCGCGGCCGGCTTCGAGGGGCGCCAGCTCCATTACGCGAGCTACCGCGGGCCCGAGGAGTTCAGAGGGCGGCACGTGATCGTGGTGGGCGGGGGAGCGTCGGCGATGCACGTACTGTCCGAGATCGCCGGGATCGCCGCCGGCACCGCCTGGGTCACCCGGCGCCCGCCCGTCTTCCGGGACGACGACTTCGGCGAGAACGCCCGACGCGAGGCCGTCGCCCTGGTCGAGGAGCGGGTCCGCGCCGGTCTCCCGCCGCAGAGCGTGGTGAGCGTCACGGGCCTGGGTTACAGCACGGTCGTACGCGAGGCCCTGTCGAAGGGCGTCCTGCAGCGCCTGCCCATGTTCCACCGCATCACCGGGCACGGCGTCACCTGGCCCGCGGACGAACCCCCGGCGACAGACCGGTTCCTGGCCGCGGACACGATCATCTGGGCCACCGGTTTCCGCTCCGCCCTGGACCACCTCGCGCCCCTGCACCTCCGGGAACCGGGCGGCGGGATCAAGGTGGACGGCACCCAGGTCGTGAAGGAACCGGCACTGCAGCTGGTCGGCTACGGCCCGTCCGCCAGCACCATCGGCGCCAACCGCGCCGGGCGCACGG
>NZ_JBFAMX010000915.1:0-2979 GCF_040659615.1 Nonomuraea sp. NPDC049784 | reverse complement strand
AGCCGGTCGGAGCTGGTCATGAGCTGGTGTCTCCGTCCGGCTGGGGGTCGCCGTAGCCGGCGTTGGGGTTCGGCCGACTCTTGGCGCCAGGAATGGTGAGAACCGCGGCCGCGGCATGCACCGGGCAGGCCAGTTCCTCGTAGCCTTCGTCGGGCAGCCACACCAGATCCTCATACAGGTGCTCGGCGTCGCAGGGGCTGCCGCTGTCGTCGTCCACCTTGTCGCCGCGGATGAGCTCGCACGCCACGCCGTAGGCAGTGGCGCGGTCGACGGCGGCGCGCGCTTGGGCCAGCAGGATGGCGGCCGTGCCGAGCTGGCCACGGGCGATGGGGTGGAACTGCTGGTCCTCATCGCGCGCGTACTGCTCGGCCTCCGTGCGCAGGCCCTCGACCGCATCCAGGGGAACGACGCCATCAGGTACCGGGTCAGGTCTTGTCCGTTGCGGTCGTGGTAGGCGTCGGCCCGGCGAATGTCGGGGTCGGCCGGGTGCGCGATGGGGCCGATGAGGCCGGGCGTGGCCAGGCGCCGCTCAGTCAGCGCCAGCACCGGCGTGGTGAGCAGATGATGCCTGCCCTGTTCGTCCGGCGCGCTGACTTGCTCGCCCGGCCCGGCGACCTGGCCGGCTTCGTTGGCGAGGATGAGCTGGCGCTGGGCCACGATGGCCCAGGCGTTGTGGTAGGCCGGGTCGGAGCCGGGCTCGATCTGCGCGTCATCGATGAACACCGGCGCGTCGGGTTCGACCAGGGCGGCCAGGGCGGCCAGCTCGGCGGCGGTGGCGATGAGACGCGGCCGACCGGCCGGATGGTCGGCGGTGTGGCCATCGGTCATGAGCGGCCTCGATTCGATTGCGGAGAGAGGCGGAGGCGGGCCGCCGCGGCTGTTCCCCGGCGGCGGTGGTGTCCATGAAGGGATTTGAGGGCGGGGCTTTACAGGGCGTCGTCGATGCGGTTGAGCAGGGTGGCGGCTGCCCGCTTGCGTACTCCGGAAAGGTCATGCTGGCCACCTGGGCGCTGCTGGGTGGCCGTCTCATTAGGTTCGTGTCCTGGTTACCCAGGGTGCCCGGTCCGATGGTGACTCCATGATGTGGACGGCCTCGTGTCCCGTTTCTTGATCTATGAACCCACAGGAACGGTAACGGATGTGGCGTATATCACGCTGGAATGGCTCTGGTTCGGCGTCAGGGGCCGGAGAGCACTGAAGGCCCCCGCGTGTGCGGAGGGCCTTCAGTGTTGGGGCTAGAAGTCGAATTCGCCGTCTTTGGCGCCGGCCACGAAGGCCCGAAAGACACTACCGCGCAGCACCCATGGCGCCAGGTCGGGCCGCTCGGTGTCGCGGAGGCCGAAGCGGTCCCCGCTGAGCGGGGTCACCTCGATGCAGTCTCCGCCGTTGGCGCCGCTGTAGGACGCCTTGCGCCACTGCGCGGCCTCCAATTCGGCGGCCAGCTCGTCATTCACCTTGAAACATCTCCATCTTCTCGCGTATCACGTCTGCCGTCTCATTGACCGGTCGGGCGTATGACCGGATGGCGTCGAATCTGACACTAACGGTGCGCACTCGGTCCTCGCGATCGGTTACCTCTCCGTCGGCGGCGGAGTCCAGATAAACCGTGTCCGGCCCTTGGTGCTGCTGGGCGATCACGAAGCCGCCGAGCAACCCGATCGTGGGAACGGCGTCCATGGGGACGATCTGGACGGTGATGCAGGGGTGGGCCAAGACCTTGAGCAGGTGATCGAGTTGTTCGCGCATCACCTGTGCTCCGCCGATGGGGCGGGTGAGGACTCCCTCGTCGATCACCGCCGCATAGATCGGCGGTTCGGGACGGTCGAACACCACCTGCCTGGCCAGTCGCGCTTCGGTCGCTTCCTCGACGCGTTCTTCGGTGATGCCCGGCTGGCCGCGCAGGATCGCGCGGGCGTAGTTGCGGGTCTGGAGCAGTCCGGGGACGACCAGGGGCTGCCAGGTGCGCAGGCTGTGGGCGGTGGCCTCGATCTTCGGCCATTGGCGGAACCATGTCGGGCCTGATTTGACCACTAGGGGCATCAGGCGCAGCAGGGGCTCGCCTTGGAGGTCGAGCAGCTTTTCGACCTGCTCGGTGAAGCCCCACTGCGGGGTGCGCTTGGCGTTCTCGATCTGGCTGACCAGGCTCTTGCTGACGTGCGTGTAGTCGGCGATCTCTTCCTGGGTGACGCCCTTTTCCTCTCGTAACCTCCTCAGTTCGGCCCCGAACAGCGCTAGGGGACTGGCCGCTGGGTCGAGTTCGCTTCCGGCCATAGGCCCACCATCCAGTATGTTCACAAGTTCACACACGCCGGTGAACCGGATGTGTGTAGTAACTGTGTTTCCTGTTAACTACTAAAAGTAGCTGGCGGGGACCACGCTGGGGAGAGTCTTCGGAAAAGCAGGCCAAGCCCGAGTTCACAAGAGTCTTCGATCTTGTGGACCGCGAGGCCAACCCCCAGATGGTCGGTGATTCTGTGCCTACGCAAGCCATAGCCACCCAGATGCCGGACGTTGCCGTCTGGAAGGGCACGACGTTGCGCCGCAGCGCCAAGACGCCGTGGCAGGCGCGGCAGGCGGTCCAGCTCTGGCTGGCCGCCGGCGACCCGGCGGCCAGCTTCAGCGCCCTGCTGCTGGCCTCCGAACTGGTCACGAACGTCATCCAGCATGTGCCGGCCGGCGAGCAGCGCGACTGGATCAAGGTGCGGCTCGGCTTCGCCGACGACTTCGTCCGGCTGGAAGTGATCGACCCGGGAACCACGACGCCGGAACCCCGCTTCCAGCCGCTCACGCAAGGCTCCATGAAGCAATCAGGTCGCGGCTTGGGCCTCGTGGTCAGCCTGGCGATCCGCTATGGCACCCGGCTTTTGGCGTGCGGCCACCGCGTCGTGTGGGCCGACCTGCCACGTGACCAAGCCCCCGCCGAAGCCACTGACGCTGTCCAGGACGCCGCAGACCAACTCGCGCTCTGCCGCCCGTAAG
>NZ_JBFAMX010000914.1:0-2986 GCF_040659615.1 Nonomuraea sp. NPDC049784 | reverse complement strand
GCACAGCCGCCCGCGGCGCGCGGCCTCCTGCTCGGCCCCGTGCACGGCGGCGGCGAAGGCCGGCCCGCGCACGTCGTTGACGATGAACGCTACCGTCTGGGTGCCGCCGGCGACCAGCGCGCGGGCATGGGTGTTGGCGACGTAGTTGAGCTCCTTGATCGCCTGTTGCACCCGCTGCTTCGTGGCCTGGGCCACCGGGTAGTCTCCGGCCATCACCCTGGACACCGTGGAGACGGACACGCCGGCGCGCGCCGCGACGTCCCGGATCGTGTTCGGGCGGTTCTCGCCCCTCCTGGCCATGGTCGTGGAGTATAGACAACGTTTTCTAGCTATTTCAGGCTGCCCGGCGTGACGCCGCAGCGTGCCGATGGCGCGGGCCGCGCCGGCGCCTGATTTTTTAGAAAGTCCAGAACTCCCGGGCGTTCTCCTTGGTTGCCACTTTGACGGGAATTGCCACAGATTTCGCGATGATCTGGCCCCTCGCCGCCTTGATGGCGCCGTCCACCGCCTGCCAGCCGAGCAGCCTGGGCTGCTGGGCGACCGTGGCGGACAACGTGCCCGCCCGCACCGCCTTGATGCCTTCCGGCGTGCCGTCGAAGCCCACGACCTTGACCTGGTGTCCCGCCTTCGGCCCCAGAGCCTGGGCCGCGCCCAGCGCCATTTCGTCGTTCTCCGCGAACACGCCCGTGATGCCGGGATGACGCTGGATCAGGCTGGTCATGACCTGCTGGCCCTTGACTCTGTGGAAGTCGGCCCGCTGCTTGGCGACGACCTTGATGTGCGGGTACGCGGCGATGCCCGCGGCGAAACCATGGCTGCGTTCGAGGGAGGCGGAGGTGCCGGCCGCGCCCTGGAGCACGACCACCTCGCCCTTCCCGCCGAGCTGCTTGGCCAGCTCCTGGGCGCCCAGCTTGCCTCCGGCCAAGTTGTCGGAGGTCAGGGTCTGAGCCACCTCGGCGCCGCTGACCGTGCGGTCGGCCGAGATCACCGGGATGCCGAGCTGACCGGCAGCCTTGACCGCCGGGCCGATCCCGTCGGAGTCGACCGGGTTGATGATGATCGCCGTCATGTGCCGGCTGGTGAAGCTCCGGATCTGGCTCGCCTGCTGGGAGGCGTCGTTATGGGCGTCGGTGACGGTCAGCTTGACACCGAAATTCTGCGCCGCGGCCTCCGCGCCGTCGCGGAACTGGACGAAGTAGGGGTTGTTCTGCGTCGACACGGACATGCCGATGTTGATGTCTTCTGAGGGCTCACTGCCGACGGACGAGCCGCAGGCGGCCAGGCCGAACGCGAGACCGGCTATGAGGGTCGCGAAAGTTCGCATGATCTTTCTTCTTATGGTTCTTTGCCCTGCGCCGCAGGGTGCCGACGAGGGCCGCAATCGCGCCCGATCTCATAGCCGGTCGCCTGATGCTCCGCCGAGGTCAGACGGGTGGCCAGACGATCCGGCCACCGCCGCGAAACCGCTGGACAGAGTGTATGTGATGAGTCTCACGCCTGCCGAACGCGACGCCCGGCCGCTCTGCCGGCCGGCGCGGCAGGTCCTCGGCGTTCACATCTCCTCACCGGAGGTGTCCATGATCGGATGCACCTCCACCGCGGCGAACCGTGCGTCGGGCACGCACGCCGCGATCTCCGCCGCACGCTCCGGGCTCTCGCAGTCCACCACGAGGTACCCGGCCAGCTGCTCCTTGGCCTCCAGATAGGGCCCATCCGTGGTGGCCGGGACCCCGCCGCGCACCCTGACGGTCCGGGTGTTCACCGGGTCGGCCAGGGCCGCGGCCGCGACCAGCTCACCGGATTCGGTGATCTCCCGGCGCAGGGCCTCGGCCCGTCTGGCCAGCTCGTCGCGCTCTTCCGCCGGCATGGCCAGGAACCGCGGATCGCGCAGGAACAGCGGGTGCTCCCAGTTCGCCGGGTTACTGTAGATCAATAGCAAATATTTCATTTACGCCGCCGATGGACCGGCGACGCCGATGACGTTGCCCTCGGGGTCGATGAAGCGGCCGACCGCGAAGTCCCCGGCGGACTCCGGCTCGGGGCCCATCAGGCGCTTGCCGCCGAGGCTCTCGGCCTTCCGCAGCGCCTCCTCGACGTCGGGAACGCCCACGTAGAACAGGACTCTGGGCTGGTGGCCCCGGCCGCCGCCGATCCCGCCGTTGATGCCGTCTCCCTCACCGGTCGTGCTTCCATCCACGAATCCGTACATGCCCGGCTGCGAGACCTTCTCGGTGGCCGCGTCGCCCGTGTGGAACTCCCAGCCGAACAGCTCGCCGTAGTAGCCGCGCAGCCTCTCGGGGTCGCTCCCGATGATCTCGAAGTGCACCACTGGCCGTCCCATGGTCAGTCCTCTCTCCGCGCCGACCGCTCGGCGCCCTGTCGGTGTACCCAGGTGGGTCCTCACCAGGGGTCGGAGCGGACGGCTCGGCTCTCGACATCTCAGCGCAAGAAAATCCCGAAACCGCTTCAGGCAAGCGGTGGCGTGGCCGACGTCCAGTCCGTGGCGCGCTCGTACGCGCGGGCGGCGCGCAGCACGAGGGCGTCGGCGTGGCGGGGGCCGACGATCTGCAGGCCGATGGGCAGGCCGGCGGAGGTGAAGCCGCAGGGCACGCTGGCGGCGGGCTGCTGGGTCAGGTTGAACGGGTAGGTGTACGGGGTCCAGCTGGTCCAGTCCGTCGAGGGCCACTCCTCCGGCGCGTCCCTGCCCTTGGGGAACGCGGTGATCGGCAGGCTCGGTGTGAGCAGAAGGTCGTAAGTCCGGTGGAAGATCCCCATCCGCGCCCCGAGGTCCACCCGGACGGCGATGGCGTCCAGGTAGTCGGCGGTGCTGAAGGCGGCGCCCCGCTCGGCGGCGCGGCGCAGGCCGGGGTCGATCCGTTCGAGGGCGTCCGGCCCGTACGATTCGACGACCTTGGCGGCGCCGGCGAACCACAGGACGTGGAAGGCGTCCACGGGGTCGGAGAAGCCGGGATCGACCTCTTCGACC
>NZ_JBFAMX010000913.1:0-2995 GCF_040659615.1 Nonomuraea sp. NPDC049784 | reverse complement strand
CCGTCCCGCCGCGGCCCACGGCCGGTCCCACGATCGTTCCGGAGATCGCGACGCCCAGGGCGGTGCCGGTCTGCCGGCCGGTGGAGGCCAACGAGGCGGCCACCCCGGCCATCGAGGCGGGCATCCCGGAGACCGCCGAGTTGGTGATCGGCGGGTTGACGGTTCCCAGGGCGACACCGAACAGCAGATAGATCGCGAGCACGGCCGGCAGCGGGGTGGCCGGTCCGAGCCAGATCGACGCGCCGCCGCCCAGCGCCAGCGCGGCCCCGGAGACCACCAGCGGCAGTCGAGGGCCGCGCCCGCCGACCATCCGGCCGGTGAGCGGGGAGAGCACCACGATCAGCACCCCGACCGGCAGCAGGCACAGCCCGGCCGCCAGCGCCGACATGCCACGCACGTCCTGGAGGTACGGGGCGGTCACGAACAGGAACGCGCCGAACCCGCACAGGGCGAAGAGCGCCATCGCGATCGCCGAACTGAACGGCACACTGCGAAACAGGCGCAGCTCCAGCAGCGGGTCGACACGGCGCGGTTCGTAGCCGAGGATGCCCAGCACGCCGAGCACCGCGACGGCGAGCAGGCCGAGGATGACCGGCGAGGTCCAGCCCAACCTGCCGGACTCGATGATCGCGTACACGACGCTGCCCAGCACCAGGATCACCAGTGCCTGGCCCACCGGGTCGAAACGGCGCGCCCGGGCGGCACGAGACTCCGGTACGAACAGCGCGACGCACGCGATCGCGGCGGCCACGATCGGCACGTTGACCCAGAAGATGGAGCGCCAGCCGAAGCCGTCGACCAGGGCGCCGCCGAGGATCGGACCCAGCCCCAGCGACAGGCCGGACATCGCGCCGAACACGCCGATGGCCCTGGCCCGCTCGGCACGGTCGGGGAACGTGGTGGCGACGATCGCCATCGCCACCGGGTTGAGCATCGTGCCGCCGACGGCCTGCAGCGCACGCGCGGCGATCAGCCAGCCGATACTCGGCGCCAGGCTGCACAGCAGCGAGCAGAGCCCGAACGTGGCCAGGCCGGCCTGGAAGATCCGCCGACGGCCGACCCGGTCAGCGGTGGACCCGGCCAGCACCAGGAAACCGGCCAGCACCAAGGTGTAGGCGTCGACCGTCCACTGCAGGCCGGACACCGAGGCGTGCAGGTCCCCGCGCATCGTCGGCAGCGCGACGTTGACGATGGAGATGTCCATCACCACGACGACGATGCTGGCGCAGCAGATCGCGAGAACCAGGAATCGGCGGCGTCGGCTGAGTTCGGGCACGTCGCGCCGCACCGGTCCGCGCTCGCCCACCATGGGCTTCGGCCGCATTGAAGCACTCATGACCACGACGCTAGGTGTTAGAGCTTGCTCGAAGTCAAGCAGCGGCGGCTCTGATCGGCAGGCGCTCCACGGCGCTTTGCGGCCACCGGGACGCCCAACGCCTATCCGCATCAGAGGGATGCCACCCAGGCCGCGGTGTCGTCGGGGTGACTGAAGCGGAGTGTGCTGAGGGGCGCGAAGCGGGGGTCGTGGATGCGGTGGTCGATTTCGCGGCGGCGGGCCGCGTGCTGGGACCAGGCCCACCAGGCCGGGTGTTCCTTGCTCAGCCAGTCCGCCCAGGTTTCCCTGTTGCCGCCGAAGAGAACCTCGCGGGTGACCGTGCGCCGGAGGGACCGGCGCAGGATGCGGGGCATGATGACGCGTTTGGCGTAGTCGAGCCATATCACGGTGTCGGCCCGGTCCCAGAGCAGGTCACGGACTTCTGGATAGCCGAGCGAGTCGACGATCCAGCGAGGTTCGGCGGTGACACGTGATACGTCTTCGGTCAACTTCTCGTTCACGGCCCAATGAGGGCCGGTGAAGTACACCGCGTCCATCTCGTGGTAGGGCAGGTCCAGACGACGGCTCAAGGCCCGGGCGAGCGTGGATTTGCCCGCACCGGTGACACCCACCACCAAGATCCGCTCCATTGGCGCACCTTATATCGGCGACGAACCTGTGCGTACCGCTCATCTACCGACGCCGGCGGGCCGTGCGATCGATGATCAACGCGGTCGGCCGTGGTCAGCGGACGAGCTGCCAGGGGCGCATCATGTCGTTGTCCTCGTGTTCGAGGATGTGGCAGTGGTGGATGTAGTCGGCCGGGTAGGTGGTGGCGGTGCCGTTGATGCCGGGGATGGGTGGCGCCGGGGTGTAGGTGGCGATGATCCTGGTCACCATCTGCGGCAGGGCGATGAAGCTGTCGCGCCAGCCCTGCTCCTGCGCGGCCGGGGGCATGGGCCGGCCGACGAGATACCTCTTCAGCTCCAGCTTCTTCCCGGGTGGGCGACCCGTCGCCAGCCACCGGCCGTAGTCCCTGGCGTAGTCCTCGGCGCGGAACCTCTGCTGGTCGTACAGCTGGAATTGCACGAGATGCACGTGAATGGGATGAGCGTCCCCGGTGGTGTTGATGTACTCCCACACCTCGGTGGCGCCGGCGCGGATGAAGTCGTCCACCGGCTCGAAGAAGAAGCGGCCGTTGATCTGCAGGTGGATGGGGTTGTCGTGCCGGTCGGTGGTCTCGGTGAGGACGCGTTCACGCCGCTTCGTCGCCGCATCCGGCTTGATCGGCTCGAACGGTGGAAGCGCCAGCTGCTCCGGCGGCGTCGTGGGGTCGCGGGTGCTCAGGGGCTCGGTCACCTGGAACCGCATGATCTCGGGGATGGCCGGCCCGCCGCCTCCGCTCGGGTACGGCGCGGCGGCGTCGTTCATGAGCGTGACGCCGCTGCCCAAGGGCACGGCGGCGAAGTCGATGATGATGTCCGCCCGGTCCGCCGGGGCCATCAGCAGGTCCGTGGAACGCAGGGCGTCACCACGCAGGCCGCCGCCGATCCCGATGAGCCAGAACGGCAGCCGGGTCCGGCCGTTGAACTCCTCCCCGGCCTGAAGGCCGGAGATTCTCCCGTCGCGCCGCGGTTAAGCGGCGCGCGGGGGTTGACGCTTCGCAGACCGGGCAGCCCC
>NZ_JBFAMX010000912.1:0-3004 GCF_040659615.1 Nonomuraea sp. NPDC049784 | reverse complement strand
CCGTTCTGCGCGGCTGGGCGTGCCGGGCGGCGGTTGCCGGGCGCTCGGCCTGGACGAGCTCCCCTCGGCGGTGCGGCACGCCGCCGCGCTGGCCGCCCGCGGCGTCGGCTACGCCCACGTCGACGACCTGGAGACGTCGGCGCTGCTCAGGGACGCGTTCGTACCCGACGCGGCGCATCGCTTCTCCGCCGCCGTGCTCCGCCCGCTACGCGAGTACGAGGCGAGGCACGGCGGCGACCTGGTCGACACGGTCCGGGCGTACCTGGAGGCGGGCTCGAACCTGGAGACGGCCGCGCGCCGGCTGGGCGTGCACCGCAACACGCTCCGCCGCCGCCTGGCCGTCGCCGAGCGCGTCTCCGGCCGCCCCCTGACCGACCCCGGCCACCGGCTCCAGCTCTGGCTGGCCGTCTCCCTCGGCGACCTCGTCCCGCCCGGCCGCCCCGGCTGATCGGAGCCCGCGCGAGATTGGCCGGTCTCGGACACGCGATCCGGGAAACGACCGGCTCGACGGCCGCGATATGGGAGCGTTGGCAGTCACTCCACGAATGCGACCTGCGATGACGTACACCGTCCATGTGAAGACGGAGTTCGCTCACCTGGAGCTCCGAGAGGTCCTGCAGTCCCCTCCCAGCGTGCTGCTCGGCGTCTCCGACGCCGCCCAGGCCACGCTCGACACGATCCCCGTACGCACCGTCTACGATCTCGCCCTCTCTGGAGCGTTCCGTGATGCCGCGCGGGTGGTGGAGGCCGCGGCCGATCCCCACTCGGTCCTCGGACGGCACGCTCGCCCGCCGTCCGACCTCATCGTGCCGCTGAGCCCCGACGACAACCTGGCCGGGCTGCCCGGGCAGCCCGCCGAGACCCTCGTCGCCGTCTCCCCGGCCCTCGCCAAGTCCCTGCAGGACACCATGGCGGTCACGTCGGTGCGCGACCTGGCGCAGTGGCCGCCGTACCTGGCCTCCGTCAAGCTCCTCACGCAGGCGCTGGCGCCGGAGAAGGCCGCCGGGTACGACCGGGAGGAGCCGGACGATCTGATCGCCCGCTCGGGTGAGTTCGCCACCCACCAGGTCCGCTACACCGGAACCGTGCTCATCGAGAGCAAGCCCTCGCGCGAGCACGTCTGGGACGGCGGCCTGATCGACGTCACCTCGCTGTCGCAGACCGGCTTCAACGACGTCGCCTTCGGTGCGATCCTGCACTTCACGCAGACGTGGTCGCCGAAGGCCGTGGCTTTGGGCCAGCTCCTGCACAGCCTGCCGCTCGCACCGGGGGAGAGCACCCGGCTCACGGTGGTGGACTGGCTGCGGCGTGTGGCCGCGCAGACCGAAGAGGAGGAGGCGCAGGCCGAGCAGCTGTCGAACGCGCTCAGCAACTCGACCGTCATCTCCGAGGTCACCCGGGCGGTCGCGCACGAGTTCCAGAGCGGTGACTCGGTGGCCGGTTCCGCCTCGGTCACGACCAGCGCGGCCACGCCGGGGCTGCTGGGGCTGCTCGGCGGCCAGGCCTCCGGCGGCTTCACCGCGGGGACCGCGGCGACGTACTCGACCTCGTTCGGCAACCGGTCGATGAGCGCGAGCGCGCTGCAGAGCATCAACGCCCGCACCCAGCAGAACTCGGCGCTGTCGCGCACGAAACGCGCGGCCATCGTGACCGAGGTCAGCGAGGGCGACAGCGAGTCGATCAACACGCGCATGATCATCAACAACAACCACATGCACGCGATGTCGGTGCAGTACTACGAGGTGGTCCAGACGTGGGAGACCAGGACCCGGCTGGACGGCATCGAGCGATGCGTGTTCATCCCCATGCGGCTGGTGAACTTCCGCGACGAGTCGATCGTGCGGCGCTATCTCGGCATCCTGGCCGAGGCCGCGCTCGACCGGGAGACCCGCGACCTGCTGACGCGGCTCCGGCACACGACCGCGCTGGAGTTCCCCTTCGACCGCTTCGCCACCGCGGCCCTCGACCTGGTACGCGACCAGGCAGGCACGGCCGTGCAGCCCACGACGGAGGACAAGGAGGCGGCGGTCCCGGCGCTGGCCCTGGCGCGCGCCGTCGAGAAACGCCTGCGGGTGCAGCAGCTCCAGACGCGCATCCGTGCGCTGCGTGACGCGCTGCGCTCCGAGAGCGAGGCGGCCGTCCGCTCCCGCCGGCTGGAAAGCTTCGACCGGGCCGGGCACCGCTGGTACGAGTTCGACAGGGAGGCGATCCTGCGCGGCGTCGCCTGGGAGGGCACACAGATCTCGAAGGTCACCCTGCAGTTCGTGGACGGCGCCACGACGTACCTGACCGGCTCGGACGACCGCGCCTCGGCCGCGGCGACTCAGCCGGGCATCGGCGACGGGGTGCCGCTCGACCGGCTGCGCACCCTGCAGGCCTCGCTCGTCGCCGCCAAGGACACCAGCCCGTCGGACCACGACCTCGTCCGGCTGTGGCTCCGCGTCGAGCTGCGCGGCCGCACCCTGTGGCTGGACGCGGCCTTCGTGGCCTCGCGCAGCCAGGCCACCGAGATGACCGTGCTCCAGGGGCACCCGCCGGTCAACGTGGCCGATGTCTCCGCCAGGCTGATGGCCGACCAGCTCCACTACAGCCAGAGCATATGGATGCGGGCCGACCGGCAGTCGCTCATCATGCAGCTCGCGCCGTACGAGTGCGAGGTGGGCGACGTCAAGGTCCGCGTGGTCGAGTGGATCGATCCCGTGCCCGTCACGGTGGCGGGCAACTACGTCGCCTTCCCGTTCACCTACGAGGCCGACAAAGATTGGCAGGCGTGGAAGAGGCGCGAGACCAAGGCCGCCGTGCCGCAGGTGGCGCTGGTGCCCCTGCCCACCGGAGGGGTGTTCACGGAGGCGGTCCTGGGTGAGTTCAACTCGGCCGAGAAACTCGACGTGACGCGCTTCTGGAAGTGGCAGGAGTCGCCGATCCCCAACCTGGCGCCGGAGATCGCCGCCGCGCAGCAGGGCCGGCAGACCAGGATCGGCGCGCCGGCCGTCACGCCGCTGCC
>NZ_JBFAMX010000911.1:0-3012 GCF_040659615.1 Nonomuraea sp. NPDC049784 | reverse complement strand
GGTTGGCCGCCCGTCCCGGGACGGGCGGCGCCTGACTGATGCGGCCCCCTGACCGCTCTCGGCGGGGGCCGTTTCGGTAGATTCATCCCTCGGTGCCGCACCGAAGGAGCCCCGTGAGCATTCCCGAACTGACCGACGTCCATCCGGCGTGGCTGCCGCCCGAGGCGTTCAGGGCGATCGGTTCCCGCCGCACCCTCGTGCGGGCGGACGGGCCGCTCGCCGAGACCGTGCGGGAGGAGGTCGCGCAGGCCTGCGCCCGGTACGGCGGAAGCGTCACAGACGGAGGGCCGTTCGACCTCCTGCTGAGCCTGTCGGAGGCCGAGGGCGAGGATGGATACGCGCTCTCCCGGCAGGACGGCGTCACGACCGTGGCCGGCGGCGATCCCGCCGGGCTGCTCTACGGGTTCTTCCACGTCGTCCGGCTGGGCGAGGCGGCGTTCGAGGGCGAGCGGACGGTCGAGCACCACCGGCCCGCGATGCGGCGGCGCATGCTCGACCACTGGGACAACATCGACGTGCACCCGGTGATGGGCCAGGTCGAGCGCGGCTACGCGGGCGGGTCCATCTTCTGGGAGGACGGCGCGCTGCGCCCGGACCTGACCCGGGTGCGGGCCTACGGGCGGCTGCTGGCCGCGGCAGGCGTCAACGCGGTCGCGGTCAACAACGTGAACGTGCACGCCACCGAGGCCCACCTGCTGACCGACCGGCTCGGCGAGGTGGCCGCCATCGCGGCCGAGCTGCGCCCGTACGGGATCCGCGTGCATTTGTCGGTCAACTTCGCCTCCCCCATCGCGCTCGGCGGCCTCCCCACCGCCGACCCGCTGGACGAGGACGTCCAGAGGTGGTGGGCGGAGACCACCGAGCACGTCTACGCGATAATTCCGGACTTCGGCGGATATGTCGTGAAAGCCGACTCGGAGGGGCAGCCGGGCCCGTTCGCGTACGGGCGCAGCCACGCCGACGGCGCGAACATGCTCGCCAATGCCCTGGCCCCCTTCGGCGGGTTCGTCCACTGGCGGGCCTTCGTCTACAACCACCGGCAGGACTGGCGCGACCGCTCGACCGACCGCGCCCGCGCGGCCCACGACCATTTCGCCCCGCTCGACGGCCGGTTCCTCGACAACGCGATCCTGCAGGTCAAGCACGGCCCCATGGACTTCCAGACGCGGGAGCCGGTCTCCCCGGTGATCCTGGACATGCAGGGGACCCGCCTGGCGGTGGAGCTGCAGGTGACGCAGGAGTACACCGGCCAGCAGCGGCACGTCTGCTACCTGGCTCCGATGTGGAGCGAGGTCCTCGCGTTCGAGGACCTCGCCGAAGCGGGCGACCTGGTCGCGGTCTCCAACGTGGGCGACGACCGCTTCTGGACCGGCCACCCGCTCGCGCAGGCCAACCTGTACGCGTTCGGCCGCCTCGCCTGGGACCCGGGCCTCGACCCGGCCGCCATCCTCGACGAGTGGATGGACCTCACCTTCGCGCGGCCCGGCGAGGCGCTGCGGCGCACCCTGCACGCCATGATGGACGGGTCGTGGCGCACGTACGAGCGCTACACCGCGCCGCTCGGCGTCGGCTTCATGGTGCGCCCAGGCCACCACTACGGCCCGGACGTGGACGGGTACGAGTACACGCCGTGGGGCACGTACCACTTCGCCGACCGCGACGGCGTGGGCGTGGACCGCACGCGCGCCACCGGCACCGGCTTCACCGGCCAGTACCCCGAGCCGTGGTCGGACATCTACGAGTCGCTCGAGCGGTGCCCCGACGAGTTGCTGCTGTTCTTCCACCACGTTCCGTACGGGCACGTGCTGCACAGCGGCTCGACGGTCATCCAGCACATCTACGACACCCACTTCGCGGGCGTCGAGGAGGTGGCCGAGTCCCGGCTGCTCTGGGAGAAGCTCGCGGACACCGGCGCGGTGGCCCCCGACGTGTACGCCCGGGTGCGGGACCTCCTCGACGAGCAGCTCCGCTGCGCCGAGGAGTGGCGCGACCAGATCAACGCCTATTTCTTCCGCAAGTCAGGCGTGCCCGACGCGCACGGAAGGCGCATCCCCTAGGGAGCGCCCGGCGAACGACCGCGCGACGGCGGTGACAGCCGCCAACAGCACGGGCAGGGCGACGATCGCGGGCCACGGCACGTCCAGCACGACGTCGGGTGTGACGGGCCCGCCCTGCCAGGCGCGCACGAGCCGGGGCATCGCGACGTAGCAGAGCCCCAGCCCCAGCAAGGTGCCCCCGGCGGCGTGCCACAGGGTCACCCAACGGCCCGCGGCGGCGGAGCAGAGCAGGAGGCCGAACGCGGCCACCAGCCCCAGCGCGATCGCTTCGCCCAGCAGAACGGGCAATGGGGCCGCCGAATCCGGCGAGCCGATCACCGTGACGTCCCACCCGGATCCGGCCACCGCCGCGCGGACCCCGTTCCCGTCGCCGTCCACGGCGAGCCACCAGTCGGTGGCGGGCAACGGCGGCCGTGCCGCGGCCAGATTCCAGGCCTGCAAGGTTTGCCAGTCCATGAGGACGGCGGCCGAGTCGAGAGCGACGCCGGGCATGCGCCCGACGACACCGGCGAGCTCGACCTGGAGCTGTCGTCGTCCGAGCGAGATGGAGCCGGTCCGGCCCGTGGCGAGCTTCGCCGAGGCGGCCAGCTCGGCGGTGAGCACGATCGGCACCGGCCGGGCAGGGGAGGCGCTCAGCGGTACGGGCCGCACGACGGCCGCGCCGTCCTTCACCTTCAGCGAGAACAGCCCTGTGCCACTTTCCGTGCCTTCCGACCAGCGCTGACCCGCGGGCAGAGCCAATTCCCGGCCGTCGGCGCGCAGCGCGGTCACGGTGGCCACGTGAGCGGAGTCGTCGGTGGCGTTGCCCAGGAAACCCCGGACGGAAAGCGGGTAAGCGATCTTCCCGTCCCGGCCGGCCAGGCCGGCAAGGTCCACGTCCACCTTCGCGGAGCCTTCGCGCGGTGGTGCGACCGGCAGGTCGTGCCAGACTCCGAGGGCGTCGGAGACCACCACG
>NZ_JBFAMX010000910.1:0-3014 GCF_040659615.1 Nonomuraea sp. NPDC049784 | reverse complement strand
CGGCAGCCGCGCGGTCGCCGGCGTCCCGGCGCGCGACGTCGTCGGGGGCAGCGCCACGTACTCGCCTGTCGAAGACCTCATCGCGCTCACGCAGGAGGAGGGCAGGGTGCTGCTGTTCGACCCGGCGTCCGGCAGCGAGCTGGGCCGCTCCGCCGACACCGGCGGCGGGCTCGACCCCGCGACCGGCGAGCTCCTGTCCGTGGCCTTCACTCCCGACGGGGCCGAGGTGCTCACCGTGGACCGCGCCGCCACGGTCAGACGGTTCCCCGCGGCCGCGCCGGCCGTGGCCGCGGCGGTCTGCGCCAAAGCCGGACGGTCGTTGACGGCCCAGGAGTGGGCCGGCTTCGTTCCCGCGCTCCCGTACCGGGAGATCTGCCCGTCCGCGACCGCGCGCGTGCCGTGACGCCGTTCACTCGAGACGGCAAGTGGAGTCCTCAGCTTGCCGCTTGCTTCACGAGTGCGCTGATCCTCGCCTCGTCGTCGGCGGTCAACTCCGTCAGCGCGAAGGCGGTCGGCCACATGGTGCCGTCGTCGAGGTTCGCCGGGTCGTTGAAGCCGAGGGTCGCGTACCTCGCCTTGAACTTCTGCGCGGGCTGGAAGAAGCAGACGATCTTGCCGTCCTTGGCGTAGGCGGGCATCCCGTACCAGAGTTTCGGCGACAGGGCCGGCGCGCTGGCTTTGATGACGGCATGGATCCGCTCGGCGAGGACCCGGTCCGCTTCCGCCATCTCGGCGATCTTCGTGAGCACGTCGCGCTCCCCGTCGGCTTTGGCCGCACCCGAGCCGCGGCGCGCGGCCGTCTTCAGCTCCTGGGCGTGCTCCTTCATCGCGGCTCGTTCTTCGTCGGTGAACCCGTCGAACTTCTTGCCGGCTGCGATCGTGCTCTGCGTTTCGTTCATGGTGGAATTCTCCTTGTATGCGAACCTTGATAGGGACAGTCGTCTTGCAAAGGCAGCGGTACGCCTTACCCCCATGCGCCGGCGATCTGCCGGGTCGTGGCGTTGAGCCGGTTGAACATGTTGGTGACGCCGATCATCAGGACGATCGCGGCCAGCTGCTTCTCGTCGAAGTAGGTGGCGGCGGTGTCCCAGACCTCGTCGTTGACCGCGTCGGCGCGGTCGGCCAGCCGGGTGGCGGACTCGGCCAGCGCGAGCGCCGCCCGCTCCTCATCGGTGAAGTACGGGGTCTCCCGCCAGGCGGCGACCGTGGCCAGCTTCTCCTCGCTCACTCCGGCCTTGCGGGCCGTCTTGACGCCGCCGTCCACGCAGGCGCTGCAACCGTTGATCTGGCTGACGCGCAGGTGCACCAGCTCCAGCGTCTGCCCCTCCACCCCTCCGGAGTGCACGGCCTTGAAGATCTCCTGGATGGGCTGCATCGCGCCGGACAGGATGACGGCGGGGTTCTGCATACGAGACTGCATGGGGTTTCTCCTCTTCCAGGTCAGCGCCCCGTTCCCTCGGGGGCGTGACTCCATGACAGCCGGAGAGGGCTACGACGACGACGGCGATGGGACACCCTGGGACAGCTGAAACGGCCCTGACCAGCGGCGACTGCCTCCGGGAAGTTTCCGCCGGTGTGGGACAGGGAGACAGGGGAACGGTGGCTGTGCAACAGCGGGCGGCGAAGGCTGACCCGAAGGACGAGCTGGCCACCCGCTTGCGCCTGCTCCAGGAGCTGTCGGAGCGCGGCGTGCGGGCCCTGGCCCAGGACGTGGGCCTCAGCTCGTCATCGTGTCACGCGCGTGCCCGTGGCTGGTGCGAAGGCGTCCCGAGGGGCGTCCGGTCAGCCGCGCCGCCGGAGGTCAGGAGGTGCAGCAGCCGTGTCCTACGGCGGCCGAAGGTCTGCCGCCACCGCAGTGTGCCTGCCGACAATTCCATCCGTGCAGTTCAAGCGGGGGATCCCGCCACCAGCGCCCTCTACCGCCGACAAATCCTGGTTTCCATGTCTTTGATCTTCAAAATAGGGACGCTAGTGTCTCCTTGATAAGAGCCAGGGTCGAAGGGGCGGTAGGTGCGCGATGGCCGAGACGAGAGGAGTGCTGCTGCCCGCCTATGTGGTGGCGGACGAGTCGGCGTCGATGGGCCCGTACTACCAGGATCTGTCTGGGGGGCTGGCGGCGCTGTGCAACGGGTTACGTTCGGAACCGATGATCGCGGCGAAGGTGCGGCTCGCGATCCTTGGGTTCTCCGACGACGTGCAGCCGCGGCAGGGGCTGAGCGACATGCGGATGGTCGAGAGGCTGCCGCAGCTCGCGGTCCGCGGGGCGACGAACTACGGCGCGGCCTTCGCCGACCTGTTGCAGCGCATCCCCTATGACGTGCAGATGCTCAAGAACGACGGCTACAAGGTGCACCGCCCGGTGGTGTTCTTCCTGAGCGACGGCCAGCCCACGGATGGCCGGCACTGGCACGGCCCGCACCGGACGCTCGTCGACCGGAACGCGTCGCCGTTCGCGCCCAACATCATCGCCTGCGGGATCGGCTCGGCGCGAGCCGACACGATGCTGCAGGTGGCAACCCGCCAGGAGTTCGCCTTCGTCGCGCTGCCCAGCGCCGACATCGGCAGGGCGATCGCGGAGTTCTTCCACGCGCTGACGGCGAGCCTGGTCGCGTCCGGCCGGGCCATGGCCGACGGCAACCCGCAGCTCGTCGTTAACCGGCCGGACCAGTTCCGGCTGGCGATCGACGAGGTCTGACGCCGGTGCGAGCTCAGGAGGTCGTATAGGTGCAGCACGTACGGCGGCAGGCCGATCAGATCCAGGCGTGGCAACGTGTCGTCATCGACATTCCCGGCCTGGAGTTCGAGCCGACACCCCCGCGCCTGGTGGGAGGCACGTGCCCCGACTTCGAATGTGACGGGTGGTCCACCGCGGAGGTGACGCTCCGATCGGCTTCCCTGCGGGGAGAACGGCACCGCTACTACCGCCAGCCCCGGCAGGACGCCACCTGTGCTGTGGTCCACGAGGGGACGGGCACCGTGGTGTTCGCCGTCGCCGACGGGCTGTCCAGCGCCAC
>NZ_JBFAMX010000909.1:0-3015 GCF_040659615.1 Nonomuraea sp. NPDC049784 | reverse complement strand
TGCTGATGACCGGGCGCGCGTACGCCGTGCCTGGCCTGCTCAGGGACGCCGCCGCCGTCGTGCAGGCGTACTTCCCCGGTGAGGAGGGCGCGGGCGCCATCGCCCGCGTGCTGACCGGCGCCGTGAACCCCTCCGGCCGCCTCCCCATGAGCATGCCCCGCTCGACCGCCGGACAGCCTTACAGCTACCTGCACCCCAGGCTCGGCGCGGCCGGCTCGGTCAGCAACATCGACCCGGCCCCCGCGCTCAGCTTCGGGCACGGGCTGAGCTACACGAGCTTCGCCTACGAGGACCTGTCCGTCGCCGCGACGGCCGGGACGGCGGGATCGATCCGCTGCTCGGTCGTGGTGCGCAACACCGGCGAGCGCGCCGGGGCGGAGGTGGTGCAGCTGTACGCCTCCGACAAGGTCGCCTCGGTCACCAGGCCCCTCGCCCAGCTCGTCGGGTACGCCCGGGTCGAGCTGGCCCCCGGCGAGAGCGCGAAGGTCGGCTTCGACGTCCCGGCCAGGCTGCTGGCCTTCACCGGCCGGGACGGGCGGCGCGTCGTCGAGCCCGGCGAGATCGGCCTGTCGGTGCGCCGCTCGGTCGCGGAACCGATCGCTGAGCAGTCCGTGGAGCTGACCGGCCCCCTGTGTGAGATCAGCGGCTCCGAGCGGCGCCTGACCGCCGTGTCGGTCGAGCCGGGAAAGGACGACTGATGACCGGCGTACTCTGCCTCGCGTCGAGGATCCGTCCATCCCAACAGGAGCTATGAAATGTCGCGCTTGGACGCTTTCAGGAACCGTCTCGGGGGCTTCGCCTTCGGCGGTGACTACAACCCGGAGCAGTGGGACCCCGCCGTATGGCGGGAGGACGTCCGGCTCATGCGCGAGGCCGGCGTCAACGTCGTCTCCCTCGGTGTGTTCGCGTGGGCGTCGCTGGAGCCGGAACCGGGCAAGTACGAGTTCGCCTGGATGGACGAGATCATGGACCTCCTCCACGAGAACGGCATCAGCGTCAACCTTGCCACCCCCACCGCGGCACCGCCCGTCTGGCTCACGCAGCTGCATCCCGAAGTGTTCCCGATCATGGCCGACGGCGAGCGCTTCGGCTTCGGCAACCGGCTGCACTACGACCCGTCGTCGCCGATCTACCGCGAATACGCCGCCAACATCACCACCAAGCTCGCCGAGCGCTACTCGTTCCACCCGGCGCTGGCGATGTGGCACATTTCCAACGAGTACGGGCCCACGGCGCACAACGAGGCCGCCTCGGTCAACTTCCGGCGCTGGCTGCAGCGCCGATACGGCGACCTGGAAACGCTGAACGAGGCGTGGACCACCCGTTTCTGGAGCCAGCACTACACCGACTGGGACCAGATCGAGGTGCCGCACATCCCGCGCACCTGGATGAACCCGGCCCGCCGGCTCGACTTCAAGCGGTTCTCCTCCGACGCCCTCCTCGAGTGCTACATCGCCGAACGCGACATCGTCCGCTCCTTCCGCGACGACATCCCGGTGCTGACCAACTTCATGCGGTTCTTCAAGCACGCCGACTACTGGAAGTGGGCGCCCGAGGAGGACGCGGTCGCGCTCGACATCTACCCCAACCCCGCCGACGCCGACTCGCATGTGTCGGCGGCCTTCCAGTTCGACCTGTTCCGCTCGCTCAAGGGCGGGCAGCCGTGGCTGCTGATGGAGCAGGCCGCCAGCGCGGTCAGCCAGTGGTCGCTCAACATCGTCAAGGAGCCCGGGCGCATGCGCCTCGGCTCGCTCCAGGCGGTGTCGCGGGCGGCGGACTCGGTGATGTACTTCCAGTGGCGGGCCAGCCGCGGCGGGCAGGAGCGCTTCCACTCGGCGATGCTGCCGCACTCCGGGCCTGACTCGCGCACGTTCAGGGAGGTCGTGGACCTGGGGCGGGAGATGAAGCTGCTCGCGCCCGCGGCCGGCACGACCTCACGTGCCGAGGTCGCGATCCTCTTCGACTGGGACGGCTGGTGGGGGCTGGAGGAGACCGCGGGGCTGCCGCGCCAGGACTTCAGCTATGCCGACACGGTCATGCGGCACTACTGGCCGCTGTGGTCGCAGCACTTCCCGGTGGACGTGGTGTCCTCGGGGTCCTCGCTGGAGGGGTACAAGGTGCTGGTGGTGCCGAACGCGTACCTGATCGACGACGAGGGCGTGCGGCGGATCACCGAGTTCGCCCGCGACGGCGGGACGGTGATCATGTCATTCTTCTCCGGCGTGGTCGACGACTGCAACCGGGTGCGGCCCGACGGCTACCCCGGGGCGTTCCGGCAGCTCATCGGGGCCAAGATCGACGAATACTGGCCGGCCAGGCCGCACGAGGTCTTCTCCGTGGAGTTCGCGGACGGGCGGCGGGCGACCTCGACCTGGTGGCGCGACGACATCCACCTGGAGACGGGCACGGCCCTGGCCACCTACGGCGACGGCCTCCTGGCCGGGCGGGCGGCCGTCGTGGAGAACCGCTTCGGCGCGGGCCGCGTCGTGTACTTCGCCACGCTGCTGGAGCAGGCGGCCTTCGACTCCGAACTGGTCGCGGCCGTGGAGGCGGCAGGCGTCCGGACGCCCTTCCCGGGGGTGCCCGCCCACGTGGAGTGCGCTGTGCGGGGGGATGCGGAGCACGAGTACGTGTTCCTGCTCAACCACAGCGGGGAGGAGAGCGCGTCGGTGCCGTTCGAAGGGGAGGGGACCGACCTCCTCACGGGCGAGCGCGTGTCGGGCCCGGTCGATCTGGCGCCCCTCGGAGCGGTGGTGATCCAGCGCGCCCGCGCCTAGCGACCTGCCCACCCTCGTAAGTTTCGGCTCCGCCCCGGTGGTCGCCGTGTCGCTGCCCGCCTTCGGGTGCCGTCAGCCGATGGCCGGGGAGGCGATGACGACGGTGACGTCGGCGGGGGAGTCGCCGGTGCGGTAGAGGTGCGGGGCGTCTCCGGCGAAGGCCAGCAGGTCGCCGTCCTCGGCGTGGTTGAGCCGCGCCCTGACGTCGTCCTCCAGGCGCAGCGCGCCGTCGCCGCCC
>NZ_JBFAMX010000908.1:0-3015 GCF_040659615.1 Nonomuraea sp. NPDC049784 | reverse complement strand
CGAGCGCCCGCAGGCGGCGGCCGCCGACGCGGTCGTCGACGACCTGCACGCGCTGCTGTCCGTGCTGGAACGCCTCGCGTGACGCGCCGGCGAGCCTGACGCCCGTGCCGGGGCGTCTCACGGAAGGCTCTCGTCGGGATCGATGCGGACGGCACGCTCTTCCGCCGACAGGTCGTTGCCGTCGTCGTCGCCCCAGTCCAAGCCGAGCTCTTCGTCCTCGGTGTCCGGCTCAAGCCCTTCGTCCGGCTGGGTCAGCCGGTGCTTGGGCCGGGGCTCGTGGAGCCGGTCCTTGGCCTCCCGGCGCAGGCGCTCGTCGAGCGTGTCTCTGTGCTGGGGGTCGTCCTCGACGACTTCGTGGTAGAAGCCGAGGTCGTCGTTCCACTCCTCGACCTCGATCTCCTGCTCGTCGCTGAGGCCGAACCGGTCCGGAGGTTTTTCGGTCATACGCGCCCTCTACCCAGCGAGCAGCCCGAAACCCTCCTATTTGGACTGCCTTAGCGCCTGGGCCAACTCTTTCTTGTCCATCGTAAGACCTGCCCGGAATGTGAGGCAAGACACCGCTGATTGAGGTTTAAACAAGCTCGAGCGGTTCGTCCCGGCTCACCAGCGCCGCGTAGTGGCCGCCACGCGCCATCAACTCGTCGTGTGTGCCGCGCTCGACGATCTTCCCGCCGTCCAGCACGACGATCTGGTCCGCGTCGCGGACCGTGGACAGGCGGTGCGCGATCATGATGGTCGTACGGCCCTGCGCCAGCGTGTCGAGCGCCTCCTGCACGGCCCGCTCGGTCTGGGTGTCCAGCGCGCTGGTGGCCTCGTCGAGGACCAGCACCGGAGGGTTGCGCAGCAGCGTGCGCGCGATGGCCAGGCGCTGCTTCTCGCCGCCCGAGAACCGGTAGCCGCGCTCGCCCACCAGGGTGTCGTAGCCGTCGGGCAGCGAGGCGATGTGGTCGTGGATGCGCGCGGCCCGCGCGGCCGCCTCCAGCTCCTCGTCCGTGGCCGACGGCTTGGCGAAGCGCAGGTTGTCGGCGATCGAGGCGTGGAACAGGTACGTCTCCTGCGACACCACGCCGACCGCCTCGCTCAGCGTCTCGAACGTCAGCTCCCGCACGTCCACCCCGTCGATGGTGACCCGGCCGCCGATGACGTCGTAGAGCCTGGGCAGCAGGTAGCTGAGCGTGGTCTTGCCCGAGCCGGTCTCGCCCACGACGGCCAGGCTGGTGCCCGCGGGGACCGTGATGTCCACGCCGGTGAGCGTGGGGGTCTCGTCGTACGAGAAGTCGACGCTCTCGAAGCGGACCTCGCCACGGACGTCCCGCAGCTCCCGCGTGCCCGGGTGGATGTCGACCGGCAGGTCCAGATACTCGAAGATCCGCGCGAACAGCGCCAGCGAGCTCTGCACGTCGACGCCCAGCCGCAGCAGCGAGACCATCGGCCGGAACAGGCTGGTCTGCAACGTCGTGAACGCCACCAGCGTGCCGACCGAGATCGTGCCGGTGTAGCCGACGGCCCAGTAGATCAGCGCGGGCATCGCGGCCATGACGAGCTGGATCGACGACTGCCGCCAGCGCCCCGCCATGCTCACCCGTACGCCGACGTCGGCCAGCTCGCTGGACGCCCGCCCGAAGCCCTCCGTCAGCTCGCCGGAGCGGCCCATGGTACGGCCCAGCAGGATGCCGCTGATCGACAGCGACTCCTGGACCATGGACGCGATGCCGGCCAGCTTGCGCTGCTGTTCGGCGGTGATGCGCTTGCGCTCCTGGCCGACGTTGCGGCTGATCCACACGAACACCGGCATCAGCAGCAGCGAGATCACCGTCAGCCGCCAGTCGAGGGCGACCATGGCCACGATGGTGGCGATCACGGTGGTGAGGTTGGAGACGAGAGAGGCGGCGGTCGAGGTGACGACCGACTGCATGCCGCCGATGTCGTTGGCGATGCGCGACTGCACCTCGCCGGTCCTGGTGCGGGTGAAGAACGCCAGCGACATGCGCTGCAGGTGACTGTAGACGGCCAGGCGCAGGTCGTGCATAACCCGCTGGCCCACCGTGGTGGAGACCAGCGTCTGCAGCACGTCGAACACGTTGGTGGTGACCGCCACCGCGATCATGCCCAGGGCCAGCAGCGTGAGCAGGGTGGCGTCCCTGGCAGGGATCGCCGTGTCCAGCACCTCGCGCAGCAGGAACGGCGAGGCCAGCGCCACCAGTGACGACAGAAGGATGAGGACGCCCACCAGGGCCAGGCGGCCCCGGTAGGGGCGGAACAGTTTGATGATGCGCCCGAGCGGCGCGCGTGGTTCCTCTGCCAAGTGGTGCCTCCTTTTCAGATGTCCACTCAAACAGAGGTTAACTCATATTTGTTCCGGCTAAACTTATGGGCATGGCAGAGAAGGAGCTCGCCGAGCTCTTGCACCTGGTGGGCCGGCGGTTGCGGCATGGGTACGTGCATCGGCTGGGGCCGCTCGGGCTCAACCCTGGGCAGGCGCGTGCCCTCCGTGTGCTCGCCGACGCCTCGCAGCCGCTGCGCATGGTGCAACTGGCCGACGAGCTGCGGATCGTGCCCCGCTCGCTCACACCGGTGGTGGACGCCCTGGAGTCGGCGGGGCTCGTGCGGCGGGAGGTCGATCCCGCCAACCGCCGCTCCACACTGGTGCTGCTCACCCCGGAGGGCCGCCGCCTCGCCGACCGCGCCCGCCACGCCCGCCGCGAGGCGGGGCAGGAGCTCTTCGCCGTCTTGACGGAGGAGCAGCGCGACCGGCTCCGTGACTTGCTGAGCCTGGTGGAGGAGCAATTCCGCTAGTGCACCGCACGCGCCGTACGGGGCACAACGCGCACGGCGCTCAGCCGGGCGGCGCTGTGGTCAGTGGGGCGGTTGGGGGTTCAGGCCGCGGGTGGGGTGGTCACCGTGCCGCCGATGACCGTGCCGAGCCAGGGCGGCTGGGCCAGGAGCGCCGCGTACGGGTAGCGGCCGCGGGCGTCGAAGACGGCGAAGTCGGCCCGGGTGCCGGGGGCCAGCGAT
>NZ_JBFAMX010000907.1:0-3023 GCF_040659615.1 Nonomuraea sp. NPDC049784 | reverse complement strand
GCGTCGGGGTCGCGCTCGGCCCTGAGGCGGGCCAGCTTGTCGAGCTGCTGGGCGCGTACGGCGCTGTTGTCGACCTTGAGCACCTCGATGGCCTCGTCGCTCTCGGCGCGGTACTTGTTGACGCCGATCACGGGCTGGCGCCCGGAGTCGATGCGGGCCTGGGTGCGGGCGGCCGCCTCCTCGATGCGGAGCTTGGGCAGGCCCGCCTCGATGGCCTTGGCCATGCCGCCTGCGGCCTCGACCTCCTGGATGTGGGTCCACGCGCGTTCGGCGAGGTCGTGGGTGAGGCGCTCGACGTAGTAGGAGCCGCCCCACGGGTCGATCACCTTGGTCGTGCCCGACTCCTGCTGGAGGAGGAGCTGGGTGTTGCGGGCGATGCGGGCGGAGAAGTCGGTGGGCAGCGCAAGGGCCTCGTCGAGCGCGTTGGTGTGCAGGGACTGGGTGTGGCCCTGGGTGGCGGCCATGGCCTCGACGCAGGTGCGGGCGACGTTGTTGAAGACGTCCTGCGCGGTCAGCGACCAGCCGGAGGTCTGGGAGTGCGTACGAAGGCTCAGCGACTTCGGATTTTTCGCATTGAATCCGGATACCAGCTTGGCCCACAGCAGCCGGGCGGCGCGGAGCTTGGCGACTTCCATGAAGAAGTTCATGCCGATGCACCAGAAGAACGACAGCCGCGGCGCGAAGCGGTCGACGTCCATCCCCGCGGCGACCCCGGCCCGCAGGTATTCGACGCCGTCGGCGAGCGTGTAGGCCAGCTCCAGGTCGCACGTCGCGCCGGCCTCCTGGATGTGGTAACCGGAAATGCTGATGGAGTTGAATTTCGGCATCTTCTCGCTCGTATAAGCAAAGATGTCCGAAATAATCCGCATAGACGGCGTCGGGGGATAAATGTAGGTATTGCGGACCATGAACTCTTTGAGGATGTCGTTCTGAATGGTCCCGGCGAGCTGCTCCGGCGCGACGCCCTGCTCCTCGGCCGCCACGATGTACAGCGCGAGGACGGGCAGCACGGCGCCGTTCATGGTCATCGACACCGACATCCTGTCCAGCGGGATGCCGTCGAACAGTTGCCGCATGTCGTAGATCGAGTCGATCGCGACCCCGGCCATGCCCACGTCGCCGGCGACCCGGGGGTGGTCGGAGTCGTATCCCCGGTGCGTGGCCAGGTCGAAGGCCACCGACAGGCCCTTCTGCCCGGCGGCGAGGTTGCGCCGGTAGAAGGCGTTGGACTCCTCCGCCGTGGAGAAGCCCGCGTACTGGCGGATGGTCCAGGGCTGGTTGACGTACATGGTGGGGTACGGGCCGCGCAGGTAGGGGGCCGCGCCGGGGTAGGTGCGCAGGAAGTCGAGCCCCTCGAGGTCGTGGGCGGTGTAGAGCGGCTTGACCTCGATCCCTTCCGGCGTCTCCCACACCTCGCCGGCGTGCTTCGGCTCCCCGGGGCCCTCCTTGGGCAGGGCGTTGAGCGGGATGCCGGAGAAGTCCGGGATCATCGGGTCACCTCCAGGTGGTCGAAGGTCTCGCGGAGCACGGCCAGCGCGTCGCAGCCCGCGTAGAGGTTTCCGTCCACGCCTTCGTACTTCCCCTTCCCCGCCAGCCACACTTTCCTCGCACCGGCCTTGCGCAGTGCGGCGGCGACGGCGGTGGCGTGCTGGGCGTACAGCTTGTCGGCCGAGCACAGGCACGCCACGGCGGTGCCGCTCACGGCGAACGCGGTGGCGATCTGCTCCGGATCGGCCCCGGGACCGGCGGTCTCGGTGTCGAGGCCGCCCGCCTGGAACAGGTTGGCGGCGAACGAGGCCCGCGCGGTGTGGGCGGCGACGGGCCCGATGGTGGCGAGGAACACCTTGGGCCGCTCGGGCTGCGCGTCGGCCAGATCCCGCAGCTCCTCGAACGCCTCGGCGTACCGGACGCGCGGCAGCCCACCCGCGGCGCGCCCCGCCTCCGGCGCTCCGGCGGCGGGCGACGGGGGGCGGACCGGCTTCTCGTGCACGTTGGGGAACTCGCTCACGCCCGTGATCGGGAACCGGCGGTGGGCGATGTCGTCGTCGCGGCGGGCGCGGGTGGCGGCGATCCGTCCGGCGATCAGACCTCCGGCCTCCGTGATCCCGCCGGCCGCCTCGATCTCCTGGAACCACGCCCACGCGCGCTCGGCGAGGTCGGCGGTGCGGCGCTCGACGTACCAGGAGCCGCCGGCGGGATCGACGACGTTCCCGAGCCCCGACTCCTCCAGCAGCAGCGACTGCGTGTTGCGGGCGATGCGGCGGGAGAAGGCGTCCGGCAGGCCGAGGCAGGCGTCGAACGGCTGCACCGTGACCGCGTCGGCCCCGCCGACCCCGGCGCCGAAGCAGGCCAGGGTGGTGCGCAGCATGTTCACCCAGGGGTCGCGGGCGGTCATCATGGCCGCGCTGGTGACCGCGTGCTGCCGCTGCCCGCCGTGCTCGGGGGCCCCGCACACCTCGGCGACCCTGGCCCACAGCCGGCGGGCCGCGCGCAGTTTGGCGATGGTGGCGAACTGGTCGGCGGTGGCGGCGTACCGGAACTCGATCTGCCCTAGCGCTTGCTCAACGGAGAGCCCGCCGCCCGTGAGCGCCCGCAGCTCCGCGACGCCCTGGGCGATCGAGCAGCCCAGCTCCTCGGCGTCGCCGCCGCCCGCGTCGTGGTACGGCGTCGCGTCGACGGTCACGGCCGCGAGCCCGGGGAAGCCGGCGGCACAGCGCAGGGCCAGCTCGAGCCCAGCGCCCCCGGCGCAGGCAGAGGCCCCCAGGTTGCCCTTCACCGCGGCGCCGCGCCGGAACAGGACCTCGGCGGCCTCGCGTACGTGCTCCCCGGCCTCCAGCACGACCGGGGCCAGGTCGAGATAGACGTCCTTGAGCACCGTGCCCAGCGCGTCCACCGGGATCGCGCCGTCCCCCACCACCAGCCACAGGGACGTGACACCGTTCTCCAGGTCCGCCAGCACGGCCTCGGGATCGGCCACCGCGTGCCGCTGCCGCACGTCCCAACCGGCCACGGCCCGGGTCCCG
>NZ_JBFAMX010000906.1:0-3023 GCF_040659615.1 Nonomuraea sp. NPDC049784 | reverse complement strand
GGCCGCGGCGCGGTCGGCGACGCCTCCCGACGGCTCCACGCCCAGGTGCCTGACGCCCGCGCGGGCGAGGTTGCCGAGCATGACTCCGTCGTTGCAGCCCAGCTCGACCACGAACGGATCGCTCCATTCGCTCATGACCCGCTGCGCGAAGCCCGCGAAGTGCTCGCGCATCACCGACGAACCCGAGGACAGATAGGGATAGCCGTCGTGGAACATGCGTTCACGCGGCACTTCCTCCAGGAGTTGCACCATGGAGCACGAACCGCATACGCCGACGGCGAGCCGGAAAAAGAACTCCTCCCGTTGTTCTCCGGGCGCCCTAAACGCATCGGACAAAGGCTGCCGCCCGAAGTCGGCGACCTGTTCCAGCCGCCCCGAACAGATCCGGCACTTCACATCTATTTCCACGACGCCACTATATTAGGCATTTTTCGGTATAGGGTAGGGCTGAATATGAATGTCCTTCGCTGGCTTTCCTCGCACGGCGCGATGAAAGCCGAAAGAATTCCACTGGAGGAACTCACCGGCTGGCGCCGTGACCGCGGCACCGGCAACCTGGTGCACGCGAGCGGGAAATTCTTCAGCGTCGAAGGGCTGGACGTCCACTACCCGGAGGGGCCCATCTCACGGTGGGCGCAGCCCATCATCAACCAGCCCGAAGTGGGCGTGCTCGGCATCCTCATGAGACGTCTCGACGGCGTCCCCCACCTGCTGCTCCAGGCCAAGCACGAGCCCGGCAACGTCAACGGGGCCCAGCTCTCTCCGACCGTGCAGGCCACCAGGAGCAACTACACGCGCGTGCACGGCGGGCGGCCGGTGCCGTACCTGGACAGGTTTCGCTCCCCGGACGGCCGGGTGCTGAGCGACGTGCGCCAGTCGGAGCAGGGCAGCTGGTTCTACCGCAAACGCAACAGGAACATGGTCGTCGAGATCATCGACGACGTCGCGCCGTCGGCGGGCTTCCGCTGGCTGGCCCTGCCCGACGTGCTCGACCTGCTGTCCGAGCCCGACGTGGTGAACATGGACACCAGGACGGTGCTGTCCTGCCTGCCGCCGTCCGTATGGGGGGACGAGTACGCCGTGCCCAGCCGTTCCCGGCACGACATGGGCGAGATCCTCAGCTGGATCACCCAGCGGCGCTCGACGGTCGAGATCCACGTCGAACGGATACCGCTCGACCGGGTAAGTGGCTGGCAGACGGCACGCGGCGCGATCTCCCACGAGACGGGCAGGTATTTCGCCGTGATGGGGGTGAGCGTGACCGCCAGCGACCGTGAGGTGGGCGCCTGGACGCAGCCGATGATCGAGCCGACCGCGCCCGGGGTCGTGGCGTTCCTGCTCAACTGGTTCGACGGCGTGCCACATGTGCTGGTCAGGGCGCGGGTCGAGCCTGGATATGCCGATGTCGCCGAGCTGGGGCCGACCGTGCAATGCGCTCCCGCCAACCATGACACACCGCCGCCGTACCTGGAGGAGGTGCTCGGCACGCCGCCCGGCCGGGTCCTCTTCGACACCATGTTGTCGGAGGAGGGCGGGCGCTTCTATCACGCGCGCAACCGCTACCTCATCGCCGAGACCGACACCGACCATGCGCATCCGGACTTCCGCTGGGTTTCCCTGCCGCAGCTCACTGAGCTGCTGCGGCACAGTCACTACCTCAACGTGCAGGCCAGGACGCTCATCGCGTGCTTGTACAGCGTGGTGCGCGAGATGGCGGCAGCGCGTTAGCCACGGTTTCCCTGAGCCCCTCGCCCAGCTCGACGCGCGGGCTCCAGCCGGCCACGGCCGTGAAGCGCGACGCGTCGATCTCGACGTCCAGCAGGTCGCCGGACGCGGCATGCGCGGGCGGCGGCACCGACTCCAGCGGCACGGGCGGACGGCCCGTGTGCGCACCGACCGTCGCCGCGACCAGCCCGAACAGGGTGGCGACCGGCACCGGGCGTCCCGTGCCCACCACCCAGTGCCGTCCCGCCAGTGCGTCGGCGTGGTCGAAGGCCGAGACCAGGGCGCGTGCAGCGTCGCGCGCGTGCAGCAGGTCGCGTCTCATGCGCCCGTCACCCCACATCTGCAGCGGCTCGCCGGCCAGGGCCCGGCGGATCATGGCGGACACCACGCCGCGCTCGGCGCCGTCGGGGCGGCAACCGTACACGGTGGGCAGCCGCACGGAGACGCCGCGTACGAGCCCGTCCGACGTCGCGCGCATGAGCGCGGTCTCGGCGGCGAGCTTCTGCCGGTCGTAGAGGCTCGCCGGGCGGTCCGGTTCGGTGCCGTCGATGCGGCCCGCCACGCCCGACTGCGACGTCGAGCCGGCGTACACCACGACAGGTCTCGCGCGCCGGGTCGCGGCGAGCACGTCGACCAGGATGCCGACGTTGATCCGCTCGCCCGTGTCGTCGTTCTCGGCGACGCGCCAGGCCCGTGCGCCATCGTGGCGTGCGACGAGGTGGAAGACCGCGTCGGCCTCCGCTACCGCCGACTCGACCTGGCCCGGCGCGGTGAGGTCCGCCGCGACGGTCTCCGTCTCCGCCCCGCCCGCGGGGCGCGACGGCTCATGCGAGGCGACCAGGCGCAGCCTGATGTCCCTGTCCGCGAGCATGGCGGCGACCTGCGAGCCGATCAGCCCCGTGGCTCCGAGGACCACGACGAGGCGTCGGTACGAGGTCACGCCGGGCCGCCGCCGATTCCTTCCGCTGTCTCCCACTCGTCGAGGTTCATCAGCATCAGCTCGAAGTGGTCGCGCAGCTTGCCGCGATACGCCTGGTTGGCCGCGCGCAACCGGGCGATCTCCCGTCCGATCGTCTCGTCATTGACGGTACCCTGCTCGTCGGCCGCCTTGGCCAGCATCGTGCCCCGCCTGAGCAGGGCGTCCTCGATCAGCTCCCGGCTGTAGCGCTGGGCGTCCTGGATGTACTGGTCGGCGGTCTGCTGGGCCTGCGAGAGCAGGCTGGCGGCGTACACGTGCGCCTCCTGGACGCGGCTGGCCACCGTGCGCGACGCGGCCTGCTCGGCCGGGTCGACGCGGG
>NZ_JBFAMX010000905.1:0-3045 GCF_040659615.1 Nonomuraea sp. NPDC049784 | reverse complement strand
CGCGGGCCCCTTGGGCGCGCCGCACCGGCGTGGGACCGCTGGAGCGGAGCGGCGGCGCCTTCGAGCCTCACCCCAACGGGACGTCAGCCATGGTCGGCGGACTCATCTCTTCGCTGTGAGTCGTGCCGCCGCCGTGGGCTGAGGTTCCGCGGGGAATGGGAGGGCGACTCGGGTCCCACGGGGCGAAGGTGGTCGGCGTCGCTGGGAGATAGGGACGGGCGCCTTGCGTTCCATGCGGTGAAGGAGGGTGTGGCTGAGGGAGAAGCGAAGGCGGGGTTCCGAAGGGGGCGAAGGAGGGTGGCGGTGTCGCTGGGGGAGGGGGTCAGGCGGGGGCAGTGTCGGGGCGGATGCCGCGGTCGTAGGCCACCAGGGAGAGGGCGCCGAGCGCGCACGCCGCCGCCACCGCCCCCATGACGGCCGGATACCCGGCGAACTGGGCGATCCCCGCCGCCAGCAGTGGCGCGACGGCCTTGGCCACCGTGATGGGCAGCGCGAGCGCCCCGCTCAGGGACGCGTACGCCCCCGTGCCGTACCGGTCGGCCAGCAGCGCGGGCCGGGCGATGGTCCCCACCCCGAACCCCAGCCCGAACAGCACGACAGAAGCCACGGCCCCGGCCACGCTCCTCCCCACCAGCGGCAGCAGCATCGCCGCCAGCCCTTGCAGCCCGAACATGACCGCCGTGATCAACGCCACCGACCACCGCCCTTGCAGCCCCGTGGTGACGAGCCGTCCCGTGACGGACAGCACCCCGAGCAGCCCCGCCACGCCGGCCGCGAACACGGGTGGATGCCCGAGGGCGATCAGGTACGTGACCAGCAGCACCCCCATGACCCCCACCGCGCCCGTCTGGGTCAGGAAGGCCGCCGCCAGCAGCCAGAAGGGCCGCTCGCGCAGCGCCGCCCCGACGATCTCGCGCCGATCGACATGCGGTGGCGCAGCCCGGCTCCGTACGGCCACCGCGTGCAGCGGCACGGAGGTCAACGCGTATCCCACGGCCAGGATGACCAGCGCCTGCCGCCATCCGTACAGATCGACGAGAAAGCCCGTCAGCGGCAGGAAGATGCTGGACGCGAACCCCGCCACGACCGTCACCGCCAGTAACGCCCGCGCCCGCCTGGTCGCGTCGAACCAGGCCACGATCACCGCGAACGCCGCCTCGTACAGCACCATCGCCGACGCCACGCCGAGCACCCCGCACACCACGTACAGCTGCGCCACCGACTGCACCTGGGACCACGCCAGCACCGCCAGCCCGCCCAGCACAGAACCCACGGTCATGAGCCCGCGCCCGCCGTGCCGGTCCAGCCAGCGTCCGATGACCGGAGCCACCATCGCCGACACCAGCACGGCCAGCGTGATCGCCCCGGTGAGTTGCGCGACCCCGGCGTGCAGCTCGCGGGACATCGGCGGGATGAACACCGAGAACGCGTAATAAAGCACGCCGTATCCGGCGGTCTGCGTGATGGAGAGCGCGCCGATCATCCATACATGGGACTTCGATCCGGCGCTGTCGATCACTTCAACATCGTTCCCGCTCACCGGACGGAAATACGGTGATAAATGTCACTTCAACACGCCAAGAACGACAGACTGTGAAATAGGAATAACGTCGTGTCATGAGCTTTTCCTACGTGGTTACCGGCGGCGGACGTGGAATTGGAAAGGCCGTGGTCGAACGGCTACTCGGCGAGAAGGACACCGTGGTGGCCGTCGAACGCGACCCCGACGCCCTCTCCTGGGCCGGCCCGAGGGTCGTCCCCGTGATCGGCGACGCGGCCGACGAGGAGGTCGTCGCCTGGGCCGCCGACCTGGCCCAGGAGTCGGGCACCCTGCGCGGCTGGGTCAACAACGCGGCCGTGTTCCGGGACGCCTCCGTGCATTCCTCCCCGATCTCCGAGGTCAGGGCCCTGATCGCGGCGAACCTCGACCTCGCCGTCGTGGGCTGCGCCACCGCCGTGCGCCACTTCCTCGCGGCCGGTACGCCCGGCGCCATCGTCAACATCACCTCGCACCAGGCCACCAGGGCGGTGCCCGGCAGCCTCCCGTACGCGACCGCCAAGGCCGCCACGGAGGGCCTGACGAGGTCGCTGGCCGTGGAGTACGGCAGGTGCGGCATCAGGGTCAACGCGGTGGCCCCTGGCTCGGTGGCCACGGAGCGGTACGAGGCGTTCCTGGCCTCACAAACCCCTGAAGGGCGGCGGGCCGTCGAAGAGCAGTTGGCCAGGCTGCACCCCCTGGGCCGGGTCGCCACCCCCGCCGAGGTGGCCTCCGTCGTGGCGCACCTCCTGTCGGAGGAGGCGGCGTTCGTCAACGGCGCCACCGTCCCCGTGGACGGCGGTCGTACGGTGCTCGGGCTCGACCCAGAAGCCCGGGAATGAAAACCGTTGTCATGCGGTTGAAGCGGCCATGAAGAAGAACCTGCACCCCGCGTACCGCCCCGTCGTCTTCCGTGACCCCAGCGTCGGGTTCGCCTTCCTCACCCGCTCGACCCTGACCAGTGACAGGACGATCGAGTGGGAGGACGGCAGGACGTACCCCGTCGTCGATGTGGACGTGTCGTCCGCCAGCCACCCCTTCTACACCGGCCGCGGCCGCATCCTCGACACCGCCGGGCGCGTCGAGCGCTTCAAGCAGCGCTACGGGAGGAGGTGACGCGCCAGGCGGGCATGCCTTCGCTACCGGTGGGTAAAAGGTGGTCACCGGCGTGGAGCAGTGGTGATGGAGATGAGTCTCTCTGGAAAGGAACGCCGCATTCTCGCTGAGATCGAGCAGGCTCTTGAGCGAGACGACCCCGAGCTGGCCAAGCGCGTTGCGGCGATCAACAGGATCGAGTCCGACGGGAACATCTTCCCGCAGTCGTACACCGACCGGCTGCGGATGTGGGCGCTTGCCCATGTGTGGATGATCTTCACGGTCGGCGCCCTGATGATCGTGCTGCTACTGCTGGCCGTGCTGACCACCTGAGCCGCGGGGTCGTCGTCGCAGCACCGCCAGGTCGATGGCGGCGACGATGGCCACCGCGGCGGCGATCGCGGCCTCCCAGC
>NZ_JBFAMX010000904.1:0-3049 GCF_040659615.1 Nonomuraea sp. NPDC049784 | reverse complement strand
GGCCGCCAGCAGCAGGTCGGGTCGCTGCCCGTCCAGGCGGTCGGCCATGGCCAGCACGGCGTGACGGCCCAGGTTGCGGGTCGGGCCGGTGATCAGAACGGTTCCGGGTTCGGTCATGGCCCCAGCCTGCGGGACCGGTCGGGCCGCAGCCAGTCGTCCGGTTTTCGTAGGACTGCCAGGGCCAGGACAACCCGTGCAGATACGCGCAGAATGGAGAGCGTGGAAGCGTGGGAGTTCGGCCGGACGGTGCGCCGCTGGCGCGACCGGGTGGCACCCGAGGCCGTTGGTGTGCAGGTGGGCCGCCGACGCCGGGCCAGCGGGTTGCGCCGCGAGGAGTTGGCCGCGCTCGCCGGCATCTCGGCCGACTACCTGACCCGCCTCGAGCAGGGGCGCGCGACCGCGCCGTCGGCGCAGGTCGTGGAGTCGCTGGCCCGAGCGCTGCGCTTGTCCGACACCGAACGCGACCTGCTCTACCGGCTGGCCGGGCACGCCGCGCCCGGCCCGGACATCGTGCCGTCGCGGGTCACCCCGAGCGTGCAACGTCTGCTCGACCGGCTGTCGCACACCCCGGTCGTCGTGTACGACGCCAGCTGGACACTCGTGCTGGCCAACGCGCCCTACGACGCGCTCATGGGCGAGACGACCACCTGGCGCGGCCTGGAGCGCAACGCCGTCTGGCGCAACGTCGCCCGCCTGCCCTCGCGGGTCGTGCACACCCCGCAGGAGCAGGCCGAGCACGAAGCCCGGCTCGTGGCCGACCTGCGCCTAACGGCCTCGCGCTACCCCGCCGACCGCACCCTGCGACGCTTGATCACCGACCTGGCCTCCGGCAGCCCGCTCTTCGCCGAACTCTGGGACGCCGAGACACCACCGCCTCTAACCGACACGTCCAGACAAAAGACCATCAACCACCCGGCGGTCGGCCCGACCACCCTCGACTGCGACACGCTGTTCGTCGCCCTGGACGACCTGCGCATCACCGTCTACACCGCCGAGCCCGGCACCGAGGACGCCGACCGCCTGGCCCTTGCCATCGTCCTGGGCACTCAGTCGCTACAGCTCTGACCACGAATGTTTGGGGTGTTGGGTGACACGCCATCCGGGCGTGTCGGCTTGCTTGGTGCAGTGAAGCACCGAAGTGATCAAGGGTTGAGACCGTGACTCATTTGGTGAGTCGGCGGTAGCAGATGAGGGCTGCGGCGGTGACCGCAAAGGACGCGAAGTGGCCGGCTCGGCGTTCGTAGCGGCGGTGTAAGCGACGGCAACCAGCTAACGAGGAGACGGTTCCCACGACTGGAACTTGTCGAAGACGGTGGACCATGGCCTGTACCAGGACGGCGATCAGCCACGTTACCGGTGAGCCAGGGTGAGGAACGAACCCTGGATCGTCGATCGCCCCCGACCATGCACGGTAGGCAGGGGTACGAGGCGAGCGCGGCAGCGAACTTGTCCACATCCTCTCGCCGGGCCGCGAGGAGGTCGATATCTCCGACAGGAAGGTGAACGCCCTGGAGAAGGGCTGCGCTCGTGCCGCCCAGGCGGTAAGTGATGTCGGCCCGTGCAGCTCGTATGGTGGTGAGCATCGTGTCCCGCGTCGCAGTGATGTGCGCCACTTGAAGAAATGTTCCACCGTTGTCCATGACGTGCAGCTTAAGAGCATGAGGATGCGGCATGTCAGTCCTCTCAGGCCGCACAGTCCGCTCCTCTGGTTGGGCCCCTTCATGCGACGGTGCGCTTGGGATGCGCCCCTAATCGGGCGTAGCCACCCCGAAGGACACCCAATAGGCTCCTGTCCTCGTCGCTCGATAGAAGAGGCACGGTGAGCATGACGTCCGACCGCGTGCATGAGCTCTGCATCGAGATCGGGCGGGCCGTGAAGGCCGGTGCCCCGGTTGGCTGGCAACATGTCCATGTCCATCGTTGCCAGCTCGGCACCTTCAGCACCACCCAAATCAGTTATGAGGTGGCGGACGGGGCTCGGCGGACTCAACACGTCGAGGGTCTCGACGACCTTTTCCACGAGTTGAAGGCGGCCGCGTACGAGCCGGGCGAGGGGACATGGTTCGTCTGCCAGCTCGATTACAGCCCGCGCGGAAAGTCGTACAACTCCATGCTGCACACCTTCACAGGGCGACGAGGGGGCAACCACGGTCACTCATGACCGGCCGGAAGCCCAGGTCAGCGCCCCCACGAGCCGTGATCGGTGCAGTTCCCAAGCTGACAGCGCGGGTTCGATTCCCGTCACCCGCTCCACATGTGATGCCGTCGTCATGATGACGTCGAGGAGTCAAACGCATTGTCCCCTGCAGGGGATCTCGGTCGCTCCCTCTTGGCCAACCTGGCAGTATCAGCAGGGGAGGGAGACACCATGAACTTCGATCGGATCACCGTCGAGCCTGACAAGCTCGAAGGCAAGCCCGCCGTCCGTGGCCTGCGCATCACGGTGGAGACGGTGGTACGGCTCGTCGCCGGCGGATGGACCTTCGACGAGATCCTCTCGGACTATCCGGACTTGGAGCGGGAGGACATCAAGCAGGCGCTTGAGTACGCAGCGGCGTCCACGAATGTCCACTTCTACCCTCTCCGCGAGCCAGCGTGAACTTTGGTCGATGAGAACCTCTCACCCCGCGTTGCCGAGCTGCTAACCAAAGCTGGTCACAACGCGGCCCATGTGCGCGATCTCCAGGCAACGAGCGCCCCCGACACCACGATCATGGAACTCGCCGTCGCGGACGGTCGGACCATCATCTCCGCCGACACCGACTTCGGCGCGCTCCTGGCCCACGCCCGCGCGACCGAACCCTCCGTAATCCTCGTGCGAGAGCTGATAGAGCTTCGTCCACCCGACTTGGTCAACATCATCTTGGCTAATCTCGAGGTTCTCGAGCAGCACCTTCAAACAGGCGCGATCGCAGCTTTCACCACCGGAGGCATCCGCGTCCGGGCGCTCCCTCTGGTCACGTCCACGGACGTGGTGTATGAATCGATCTTCGCGTGATCCTGTTTCTGCAGGTTAAGCGGTAAGTGTCTGCGGGAGCGGGTTGGGGAC
>NZ_JBFAMX010000903.1:0-3054 GCF_040659615.1 Nonomuraea sp. NPDC049784 | reverse complement strand
GCACCGCTCACGGTCCTCAAGCAGTACATCGAACAGCAGAAACGACCCGTGTGAGCTGACCTGCTCACCGACGCGGAAGGCTAGAGCACGCTCGCACCCTAGCAGGCACTCCCGCGTGAGCCTTCACCCCCGGCGCGAACGCCGGAGCACTGGCCCACAGTTCGGTAGACAGCCTCTGTTGCAGGTGGCCGTGGAAGGCCTTCCCGTCCGGGCAGACGGCAGCAGCGGTCGGGGAGAGCTGGCCATGGGTGCGCCGCTGCCCGTACGAGGGTGAAGTCGAGATCCGGTGGGTAGTGCTCGAGCCCAGCCGAGTACGCCGTGCCGAGTCCGGAACGCGAGGACTACCTGCGCACGCAGATCGCGCACCGATTAGGTTTCCGCGCCGTGCCCGTCTGTACGTGTGAGATCGACTCACGAGAGGCTGGCACGATGCGGAAACTGATCTTCGGCATGAACCTGAGCCTGGACGGCTACATCGCCGCGCCCGGCGACGACCTCGGCTGGAGCATACCGAGCGACGAGCTGTTCCAGTGGTGGTCCGACCGGGTGGGGGCGACCGGCCTGGCGCTGTACGGGCGCAAACTGTGGGAGACGATGAGCTCCCACTGGCCGACCGCCGACCAGCAGCCTGGCGCTACCCCGGCGGAGATCGAGTTCGCCCGCCGCTGGCGGGACATGCCGAAGGTGGTGTTCTCCTCGACGACCAGCACGGTCGACTGGAACACCCGCCTGGTCACCGGCGACGCGGTCGCCGAGATCACCCGGCTCAAGGCCGAGGACGGCGGCCCGATGGACATCGGCGGCGCCACGCTCGCCGGGGCGGCCATGCGGGCCGGGCTGATCGACGAGTACGTGCTGGTCACCCACCCGGTACTGGTGGGCGGCGGCACGCCGTTCTTTACGGCCCTGGACAGCTGGGTGAACCTGAACCTGGTGGAGACGCGGACGTTTCCCGGCGGCGTGGTGCTGACCCGATACGAGACGAGGCGATGAGCACGGGCCAGATGCTCGGCTCGTGAGGCCAGGTCCTGGGCTCGTGAGGCCAGGTCGAAATCCTTCCTGGCGTGCTCACCGTGACCCTCGGCTATGAGGGAACCTTCCCCGGGCCTTTCCTTGCGTTCCGAGTGAGCTGTTGACCGACTTGCTGGAGATGAGGGCGACGGCATCGTTGATTGTGACGATGTTCTTCGGGCGTGAAGATGCCCCGCCGGCAACGCCGGCGGGGCGGTGGTGTTCGCGTTGTCGCGTTGGTGTTCAGCTGGTCGGGGTGCTCATTCCGCGGTGACTTCGGTGACGGCGGCCCGTGCGCTGGACTCGTCGACGATGGGGACTCGTCTGATTACAGTGTCGGGGGCAGGCCCAGCCATGGTTTGTCGGTGGCGTCGAATCCGGTGAGCTCGGCGACCTTCCCGTCGACGATGTGCAGGACCGCGATGGTAAATAGCCGGTACTCCGGGTCGTCGGGGGTGCGGAGGTACAGCACGGCGGCAGGCATGCGGTTGACCGTCGTGGTGATACAGCGCCAGTCGTCGTGGCCGCGCTGGAAGAGCCCGCCGGAGACCCAGCCGTCCACCGCGTCCTTGGCCGTGATGACCGAGGTTCCCGGCTCGGGCAGCATCGCGAAGCGCAGGTCGTCGCGCAGCAGGGACATCAGCCCGTCCAGGTCGTTGCGCTCATGGGCGTCGATATACGACTTCACCACGCCCCGCTCGTCATTCGACAGCTCGTGGGTGGCGGGGCTCCGCCAGTCGAGGCGGCGGTCGGGCAGCTGCTCGCGCATCGTCACACGCGCCCGCTGCAGTGCGCTGGTCACCGATGCGACGGTCAGCTCGAGGGCGTCGGCGGCCTTCGATGCCGGCCAGCCGAGGACGTCGCGCAGGATGAACACCGCCCGCTGCCGCGGCGGCAGGTGCTGGACGGCGACGATGAACGCCAGCTCGATCGTCTCCCGCGCCACCACCGATTCCTGCGGGTCCTCGGGGAGCATCCGGTCGGGGTAGGGCTGCAGGTACAGCACCTCGGAGCCGGGGTCCGGCAGCTCGGACGGTACGGGTGTGCGGTCGTTGCGCTTCTCCAGGAAGTCGAGGCAGGCGTTCGTCGCGATTCGGTACAGCCAGGTCCGCAGGGCCGCGTGGCCCTTGAACGACTCCCGCTTGTTCCACGCTCGCAGGAACGTCTCCTGCGTCAGGTCCTGGGCATCCTCGTAGTTCGCGAGCATCCGGTAGCAGTGCACCTGCAGCTCACGCCGGTGGCGCTCCGTGATGAGTGCGAACCGCGCCGTGTCGCCTGAGCGGACCGCCGCGAGGAACGTGGCCTCGTCGGCGCCCAGCGGTCTGGTGTCGGTCATGGTCATCAATCCTTCCACCGGTGCGAGGGCTAACAGAACTGACGACGTGGCGGAGGATTTCTGATCGGTGAAGCCGCTGACACCGGGCCGTTCGCCAGGCCGGATGGGTCGGGGTCGATCCATGGAACGTGCTCCGGGTCGGGCACACCCTCGCACACCCTCGATGTCGAGGTGGGGCCAGCACGGCTAAGCGTTGTTTCTCGGCGCCCGCTACTTAGGGGCCGCATCGGCGCGCCTCCGACCGCGATGCCAAACCAGACGCCGCCTCGGCGAGGTCAGTCACCCGCGCGGCCTCGCCGAGGTCGGACAGGACGCCTAACCGACGGTTCAGACCAGCGGTGGCGCGGTCACAGCGTCGCGCTGAGCTTGGAGTTGCTTCATGTCGGTGGCATCCGACCGGCGGAGAACAAAGATCTTCGCCAGCGCGATGAGGCTGGGGCCGGTGAGGAGCGCTGCCAGCCACAGCTGTCCGTTGACGCCGACGACAACTGCGCCGGTGAGCATGCCGATCGCGATGGCGACGGAGCCGCAGGTCCGTGCCCCGGTCGTCCTCGTCTTCGCCGATCCGCCAAGCTTGTCAGATAATGCCGTATTATCTGACAACGGCAGGATCGGCTCCTGCGGGAACACCCGTGCGGGCCGTGCACCTTTCCCGCCTGTTATCTGACAAACCAGGGAAGCGGGTCAGATGGCGACAGACCGGCACC
>NZ_JBFAMX010000902.1:0-3057 GCF_040659615.1 Nonomuraea sp. NPDC049784 | reverse complement strand
CGCCGCGCCGGCCACCGCCTGCTCGGCGTCGCCTGCGGCGAGCTCTGTTCGGCAGTAGTCGTAGAGGCGGGCTCCGTGCTTGTCGCACAGGTCGCGAATGGCCTGGCGAGCGTCGTCAGACAGGGTTCGCCACATCCGGCGTCACACCTCCTCCAGTCAGTACGCGGAAACGGGGGTCGTCACCTCTTCCCGGGCACGGTGTCCAGGAGCTTCCCTGGCACGGTGTCCAGGAGCGAGGCCTGAGCCAGGTAGGCGCGCGTCGCGTCCGGGTCGCCCGCGATGGCCCGCAGCCCGGCCATGGCCGCCGCCAGCCTGGCACTGTCGTGCTCCCGCACGCCCACGAGCCGGGTCTCACCGCGCGGGATCACTCGTTGCAGCAGCACCGAGCGCCGCCGCCAGGCCCATGCCTCCAGCGCGGCCGGCGGGGCGAAGCCGCCGATCGCGGCCGCGATCACCTGGCCCACCTCGGCGGCGTCGTGGATGCCCGCGTTCATGTTGAGCCCGCCGACCGTGGACGTCAGGTGCGCGGCGTCGCCCACGAACAGCACCCGGCCGCACCGGTACGACGTCAGCACGCCTCTGGACAGCCCGAACCGGTCGGCGCCCGTCACGTGGATCGGCCCGCTCGCCCCCGGCAGGGCCCGGCGGACCAGCAGGGACAGGTTGGAAGGCGACAGCGGCTCGTGCGCGTCGCAGGGGATCTTGAAGATGATCCGCCAGTGGTCGGGCAGACCGAGCAGGGTGCACGACTGCTGCACGTCCCGCACGTAAGTCAGCGGCGCCAGGCTCGGCAGCAGCCGGTCCAGCGGCGAGTCGGTGAACACCCGCAGCGCCTGCGTCGGATAGGCGGACCTGGGGAACGGCAGTCCCAGCGAGCCGCGCACCGTGCTGTGCGCGCCGTCGGCGGCGATCATGTACCGGGCCCGCGTCCAGGTGTGGCCGACGCGGACCCGGATCCCTGTGCCGCCTTCCGCCACTCCGTCCACGCGGGTGCCGAATCGCACATCCACGTCCGGGTAGGCACTCAGGGCGGCGAGCAGCAGCGGGGTCAGCGAGGCCTGGTCGGCGTGGATCCTGAATGGATGCCTGGTCAGGCCGTTGAGCCGGTTCATGCCCATCTCGGCCAGCACGATCCCGGACCGGTCGCGCCACTGCACGCGATCCACGACGCGGCCCTTGGCGACGAGCTGGGAGGCCACGCCGAGGTCGTCGAGCAGGTCGAGCGTGGCCGGATGGAACGTGCAGGCCCTGGTCTGCTTGCTGAGCTCGTTCTCGCGCTCCAGCACGGTGACCGGGATCCCGGCTCTGGCCAGCGACAGCGCGGCGGTCAGCCCCGCGGGCCCCGCTCCCACCACGATGACGCCGTTCATGCGGCGCCTCCCATGTAGCGGCGGTGCGGCACGCGCGCGAGCGTCACGTGTTGCCCGATGGCCCTGGACAGAGCCCACCAGGCCGTGCAGAGGTTGGAGGTCAGCAGGATCCGGTCGTTGCCGGCGCTGAGCGGCCCGAGCACGGGCAGCGTGGCCATGCCGGTGCCGGTGAACAGCAGCACCGCGTCCCCGGGCAGCTCCGCCAGCTCGATCTGGCTGATCAGCTCGGCCGGGGTGACCGCGTACGAGGAGTAGCCGTTCTTCGCGCGTACCTGGACGACCTGGGTGACGTTCAGCCCGGCCGACTTCCAGAACCGCTCGGCCAGCTCCGTCAGCCACGGCTGGTACGGCGAGACCAGCACGATGTCGCTCACGTCGGCGTGGTCCATCGCCTCGCGCGCGGCCTGCGTGGCCGAGGCGAACGGCACCCCGGTCGCGGCCGTCAGCTCGGCGCACTGGTCGCGGTCCTCGTCGGGGCCGAGCAGGTAGCGGGGCTCGCTGCAGGCCATGACCATCGCGCTCAGCGGCAGGCCGTCGAACGCGTAGACCATGGTGGGCAGGGCCTCGTTGTAGCTCTCCAGCCGTTCGGCCAGGGATCCCGGCCGTACCGGGAAGCGCGTGACGTGCATGTCGGCGCGCGACCCGAGCAGGCGGGTCAGCTCAGGCTCCGCCGAGGGGTTCGCGGGCGCCACGATCACGCCCACCCTCCCGCGGCTCACCGGATACTCCGGGCGAGGACGGTGCGCATATGGGATCTCCTCCTGTGCGGGAAGGGTGGGTGTTCAGGAAGCGCGGTGCCGCAGGGCCTGGTCGATCTCGGTAATGGCCTCCACGGACACCTGCCGGATGCGGCGCAGCCGGTGCACGGTGCGCGCCGATCCCGCCGGTGGGGCGTCGCCCTGCTCCTCGCCCCAGGACGGCGGCGGCGCGTGCCTTGCCCCGCGGGCGTGGAATTCATGCGGTTGTGACCTGCGCAGCTCATCCGTGAGCATGATCGCTCCTGTTCATCGCGGGTTGACGTGGTTCGGCGAGGGGCCGGCGGAGTTTCGCCGGCCCCTCTTCCGCCGTGCGTTGAGATCCAGGTTCGGTCTCACGGCCCGACGCCCCGGCGACCCGCACCAGCGCCGTGGCGGCGAGCAAGACGGCGGCCAGGAGAACGGCCACCAGGACGGAGGCACGCCCGGACACGGGCACCTCCAAGAACGGCCGGTCGATCAGCACCATGGCGCCCACCACGCCGATCGCCCCACCCAGCATCGCTCCTCCGCCCGGAGCGAGGCCTCCGCCGTGGCCGGCCTCGACGAGCCCGACGCGGCGGGCGGCCGGCACGGCCGCCGGAATCGCCGCGATCATGGCTGTCAGCAGCCCGGCCTTCTCCACATAAGGCGGCCCCATGGCGAGCACGGCGAACGAGGCCGAGCCTGACAGGCAGGACGCGCCCGCCGTCCACGGGAGACCGCGTCGTCGCCGTAGCCGCAGGTCGATCGCGCCCGTACGACGCCGCCACGAGGTCGCGAACGACCCCGCGAGCAGCACCGCGAGCGCGGCCGCACGGCCCGGCGGACGCTGAGAAAGCCAGCCCCAGGCGCTACCCCTCGTGTTGGCCAGCACGCCAGCCGCGACCGCGCTGGCCAACAGCACCGAGCCGACTAAGTCGGGCACGTGCCGCACGGTGCCGGGGGGGCGG
>NZ_JBFAMX010000901.1:0-3061 GCF_040659615.1 Nonomuraea sp. NPDC049784 | reverse complement strand
GGGACGGCGGGCACCAGCTTGTCGAGGAAGGCGTAGCGGCGGGCCAGCGAGTTGCCGTAGGCACCGCTGTGGTCGGCCGAGTCGCGCACCTCGTGCCACCAGTCGGCGATGTCGCCCCAGCCCGGCGCGGCCAGCGAGCCGCCGAACTGCTGCACCGCCAGCGCCGCGCAGAGCTGCGCGAACGCCAGCCGGTCGGCCAGGGGCCAGCGGCACAGCGTGCCGAGCACGAAGCCCGCGCCGAAGACGTCGCCCGCGCCGGTCGGATCGAGCGCCGTCACCCGCGGAGCGGGCACGAACGCCTCCTCACCCGTCGCGGAGTCGATGGCCATGGCGCCGTTGGCCCCGTCGGTCACCACCGCGACGGGCACCTTGTCGGCGATCGCGTAGAGGGCGTCGCGCGGGGTGTCGGCGCCGGTGTAGGCCATCGCCTCGACCGCGTTGGGCATGAACGCGTGGCAGAGGGCGAGCTGGTCGAGCAGGGACCGCGACCACACGCCCGAGGGATCCCAGCCCACGTCCGCGAAGATGAGGGCGCCGTCGCGGCGGGCCAGCTCCGCCCAGTTGCACGGACTGTCGGGGGAGTCGAGCGGCTCCTCGGTGGACAGCGGCACGATCACGGCCTTGGAGCGGGGCGGCTTGCCGATCATCTCGGACGCCGCCATGGGAGCCGGATGGCCGTGCGTCACCATGCTGCGGTCGCGGTCGACCGCCATGGAGACCGTCACCGGCGAGTGCCACTGCTCGAAGCGCCGCGACCTGGAAAGATCGACCGACTCCTGCTCCTCCAGCGTGCGCCAGCAGAAGTCGCCGTAGTCGTCGTCGCCGAACGCGGCCGCCAGCGAGGTGCGCAGGCCGAGCCGGCTGGTCGCGATGGCGAGGTTGGCGATGCCGCCGGGGCACGAGCCCATGCCCTCGGCCCAGATCTCGGTGCCGGCGGCGGGCATCGCGGGCAGGCCGGTGAAGACGATGTCGAGAAAGACCGTGCCCGCCAGGAAGACATCGAACCGCGGCCCGTCCGGGGTGCGCTCGTCGGCGAGGGGGTCGTAGGCCTGCATGGACACGGGAATGAATCCTCCTCGATAGGCATCGAGATGTGCGAAATCTTGCACGTTTGCTCGAACACTTCAAGTCTTCCCTGGGAGTTTCTGGTCAAAGATGCATACTCCTGCGCGAATCTGACTGATATGCTCACGCCGTGCTTCAGCGCCTCAGGCATGCCGAGATCATGCGCCGGGTCCGACTTTCAGGCGCCTCCAGCGTTAGCGATCTCGCCAGCCAGCTCGGCGTGAGCCCGTCCACCATCCGCAGGGACCTCGAGGTGCTCGACCGCGACGGCACGCTGCGGCGCGTCCGCGGCGGTGCCCTGCTCCTCGACGGTGGGGTCAGCGTCGACGCCGACGCCGACCGGCCGTTCGCCGAGGTGGCGGCCGTGGACGAGCACGACAAGGAGGCGGTGGCGGTCCGCGCCGCGGACCTGGTCAACGACGGCGAGGTGGTCCTGCTCGACATCGGCACGACGACCATGCGCCTGGCCCGGCGGCTGCGCGGGCGCCGCGTCACCGTGGTCACCTCCAGCCTCGCCGTGCTCGACGTGCTGCGCTCCGACTCCGAGGTCGAGCTGCTGCTGCTCGGCGGCATGGTGCGCCGGCCGTACCACTCGCTGGTCGGGGTGCTGACCGAGGCGGCGCTCAGCCAGGTGGTCGCCGACCGCGTGTTCCTGGGCGTCAGCGGCGTGCGGCCGGACGGGCAGCTCGTGGACACCACGCTGGCCGAGGTGCCGCTGAAGCGGGCCATGATCGCATCGGCGGGGCAGGTGGTGCTGCTCGTCGACCGGCACAAGTTCCCCGGCACCGGCGCCCTGCGGGTGTGCGGTCCCGAGGACATCGACGTGATCGTGACGAACAAGGGCGCCGACGAGGAGACGCTGCGTAACTGCGCGGCGGCCGGCGCCGAGGTGCTGCTGGCGTGAAGGGGTTGGGATGAAACTGGCCGTTCTCGGGGGCGGCGGCTTCCGTGTGCCGCTCGTGTACGGCGCGCTCCTGCGCGACACCGCCAAGCCACGCGTGGAGCAGGTGGTGCTGTACGACGTGTCGCAGGACCGTCTCGAGGCCATCCGTCACGTGCTGCGCCGGCTCGCCGCCGGGCACGACGAGCCGCCGGAGATCCAGATCACCACCGACCTGGACACCGCGCTGCGGGATGCCACGTTCGTCTTCTCCGCCATCAGGGTCGGCGGCCTGGCCGGCCGGACCGCCGACGAGCGGGTCGCGCTGGACCTGGGCCTGCTCGGCCAGGAGACGACCGGCCCCGGCGGCATCTCCTACGGCCTGCGCACCGTCCCCGTCGCGCTGCGCGTGGCGGAGCGGGTGGCCGCGCTCGCGCCCCAGGCGTGGGTCATCAACTTCACCAACCCCGCAGGCATGATCACCGAGGCCATGCGGCACGTGCTCGGCGACCGGGTGATCGGCATCTGCGACTCGCCGATCGGGCTGATCAGGCGGGCCGCCGCCGCGCTCGGACTCGATCCCGCGCGCGTGTCGCCCGACTACGTGGGGCTCAACCACCTCGGCTGGCTGCGCGGCCTCGTCCATGACGGGCGCGACGTGCTGCCGGGGCTGCTGGCGGACGATGACGCGCTGCGGCAGGTGGAGGAGGCGCGCATCTTCGGCGCCGACTGGGTGCGCACGCTGGGCGCGCTGCCCAACGAGTACCTGTACTACTACTACTTCACCCGGGAGTCCGTGGCCGCGATCTCCGGGCAGACGCGCGGGGAGTCGCTGCTGCTCCAGCAGGACGACTTCTACGCGGCCGTGCGGGCGCGGCCCGAGGAGGCGCTCGCCGAGTGGGTCAGGGCGCGCAGGCTGCGCGACGAGACGTACATGGCCGAGGCCCGCGACGCCACCGAGGCCGGCGAGCGCGACGCCGCCGACCTGGAGGCGGGCGGGTACGAGGGCATCGCCCTGGCCCTCATGGCGGCCATCGCCCGCGGCGAGCCCACCTCCATGATCCTCAACGTGCGCAACGGCACCGCGTCCGCGGGCAGGCCGGGCACCGCGGTGCC
>NZ_JBFAMX010000900.1:0-3061 GCF_040659615.1 Nonomuraea sp. NPDC049784 | reverse complement strand
CGGCCTGCCAGTCAGCCGAGCCAGCCGGGCGCCACGAGTAGGGCCCAGGCCGCCAGGGGACCCACCACCACGATCGCCGCCCCGTACGTCAGGAGCTTGCGGTAGAAGGCGTCCCTCTCCATGCCCCTGACGTTGGCCACCAGCAGCGCACCCGTCGTCGAGAACGGGCTGACGTCCACGATGGCCGAGGACACCGACAGCGCCGAGATCATCGCGATCGGGCCCAGGGTGCCCTGGTTCAGCAGGGGAACGGCCAGCGGCACCAGCGCGCCCAGGATGCCCACCGTCGAGGCGAACGCCGACACGACGCCCCCGACGTAGCAGATGAGCAGGGCCACCAGCAGCGGGATGCCGATCGCCGCCACCGACGAGCCCACGTAGTCGACGGTGCCGATCTCCTGGAGGACGCCCACGTACGTGACGACGCCGCAGATCAGCAGCACGGTCGGCCAGGCCACCTTCTCGACGGCGCCCTTGTTCGTCTTCGGGGAGGTGAGGGAGAGGACGACGGCCACGGTGACGGCGGTGAGGCCGACGTCGAGCTTGAACACCAGCACGGCCAGGCAGAGGGCGACGATGCCGGTGAGCGTCAGAGCCTGGTGCGGGGTGAGGCGGAGACCGCCGGCCCCGGCGTCAGGGGCCTCCGTCGCCGTGACCGTGCCGCCTGACGTGACGGGATCGGGTGCGGCGTCCACGGAGACGGACGTGGCCGCGGCGCTGCCGGACGAAGGAGCGGGCGCGCCGGTGGAGGGCGCCGGAGTGCCCGTGTCGGTGGCGGTGGCGCCGCGGCTCATCAGCTGACGGCCGCCGAAGATGAGGAAGACGACCGCCGCCGCGGCGGCGTTGAAGAAGCTCGACAGGAACAGCGTCAGGTTGTCGCGCCGGAAGCGGGGGAGCGGCCGCCGCCTGCTCAGCCCGAGCGGCCCGCGCAGGGGAGCGGCCAGCCAGTTCGACAGCGGTGCGGTGGCCGACCCGAACCGGTTGAGCGTCCTGGTCGCCGCGAACAGCCGCGACCGCAGCGGCACGCCGTGAATCTCCTGGTACTGGTGGAGGAACTCGCTCTTCATCGCCGCCATGTCCACGCCCAGCGGGCACTCCGACTGGCAGGCCTTGCACTCCAGGCAGAGGTCGAGGATGCCGTGCAGCCGCTCGTCCCCGAGCGCCTGCCGGGGATCGTCCGACGACAGGGCCTTGACCAGGGCGTTGGCCCGGCCGCGGGTGGAGTGCTCCTCCTCGCGGGTGGCCATATACGACGGGCACATGACGCCCGTGTCGTCCTTGCGGCAGACCCCGACGTTCATGCACCGGTCGGCGGCGGAGTGCATGCCGCCTGCGAAGGTCCCCCCCGAACGACAACGTGGTGCGGAGGGGACGCGGCTCGGGCATGGCGGGATCGCGCAGGTGCGCGGTCATCGGCGGCGAGTCCACGATCTTGCCCGGGTTCAGCAGCCCCCGCGGGTCGAAGATCTGCTTGACCTGCCGCATCGCCTCGTAGACCGGGCCGCCGAACAGCCGCCGGTTGAACTCGGACCTGGCGAGACCGTCGCCGTGCTCGCTGGAGTTCACGCCGCCGTGCCTGGCGGCCAGTTCGGCGATCTCCTCGGCGACCGCCCGCATCGTGCCGATCTCCTCGGGCACGCGCAGGTCCACGAAGGGGCGGATGTGCAGGCAGCCGACCGAGCAGTGCCCGTAGAAGCCCGCGGAGAGCCCGTGCCGGGAGAGGATCTCCGAGAACTCCTCGACGTACGGCAGCAGCCGCTCCGGCGGCACGGCCGTGTCCTCCACGAACGCCAGCGGCCTGCGGCTGCCCACGCTGGAGGCCATCAGCAGCCCGAGCCCCGCCTTGCGCACCTTGAGCACGGCCGCCTGCTGCTCGGCGGTGACCGCCCGCAGGGTGTGGTAGCCGTGGCCGTTCGACTTCCAGGTGGCGGCGAGCTTGTCCACGCGGTCGGCCACCTCGGAGGGGCTGTCGCCGAAGAACTCCACGAACAGCAGCGCCTCGGGATCACCGGAGAGGATGTCGCCGAGCCTGGCGTAGTCCACGCGCTGCCTGGACAAGTCGAGGATGGCCTTGTCGATCAGCTCGACCGAGGCGGCGTCGAAGGAGAGGGCGTCCGCGGTGGCCGCGATGGCGGACGGGGTGGAGGCGAAGTGGCCCACGGCGATGGCTTTGGCCCGCGGCCGGTCCACCAGTGTGACCGTGGCCTCGGTGACCACGGTCAGCGTGCCCTCGGAGCCCACGATGAGCTTGGTGAGGTCGGGCAGGTCCCGCAGCCGACGGTCACGTCCACGCCCCACTCGTCGTGGCGGTAGTCCATCGAGCCCAGTGACGAGATCGTGTCCACCAGCAGCAGCGGCGAGTGCTCCGTCCGGTCGATGGCCGCGCGGATCTCCGGGATCCGGCTGCGCACCCCGGTCGAGGTCTCGTTGTGCACGACCATGACGGCGGCGTGCTCGGCGGTGAGGCGGTCGGCGATCGCGCCGGGGTCGGCGCCGTGCCGCCAGTCGCCGGGCACCAGGTCGACGACCAGACCGAGGCGTGCGGCCATCTCGCACCACAGCGTGGAGAAGTGCCCAGTCTCGAACGCCAGCACCCTGTCGCCGGGGGAGAGCGTGTTGACCAGCGCCGCCTCCCACACGCCCGTCCCCGACGAGGGGTAGACGATCACGTGGTGGCGGGTCTTGAAGACCGCCTTCAGGCGCTCCAGCACCGAGCCCGCGAGCCGGGTGAACTCGGGTCCGCGGTGGTCGACGGTGGGCTGGGCGATGGCGCGCAGCACCCGGTCGGGAACGTTGGTCGGTCCTGGGATCTGCAGGAAATGGCGGCCCACGTTGTGACGCTCCATGCGTGCCGTGTCACGGCACGGTGTGCCGTTTTGCGGTTCATTAACATTAGAATCGGTCCGCAGAGGAGTCAATGGATGCAGAACGTGCTCAACGCCCTCCGGGTGCTCGAGGAGGTCGCCATCCGTCAGCCCGCCGGGGTCGGTGAGCTGGCGCGGGTGCTCGGCCTGCCCAAGAGCACGGTGCAGCGCTCGCTGCGGACGCTGCACGACGCCGG
>NZ_JBFAMX010000899.1:0-3061 GCF_040659615.1 Nonomuraea sp. NPDC049784 | reverse complement strand
GGACGAAACCCGTCGCCTCCCGCCCGGCGGTCGACAGTGACCACCCCGTTGACGAGCACGACGTCGACACCGCTGGGCGCGGCGGGCGTGTCGAACGTCGCGTTCTCCCCGACGGTCGCCTCGTCGAACACCACGACGTCGCCGCGCATGCCTACGCGCAAGGTTCCGCGGTCCGCCAGACCCATCAGCGAGGCGGGGACCGAGGTCATCTTCCGGAGCGCGGTCTCGAGCGGCAGCGCGCGCTTGACCCGTACGTACTCGCCCAGCACCTTCGGGAAGGCGCCGTAGCTGCGTGGATGGCACGGGGCCAGCCAGGGCTGGTTGAACCCGTCGGTGCAGATCGCGACGTACGGCAGCGAGAGGTAGCGGCGGACCGCGTCGTCGCTCGTGCTCAGGTCGGACCCCATGACGGCGTCGTCCCGCTCGTCGGGCAGCATCTCCAGGATCAGTGCCGCCGCCGTCTCGGGCGTCGGGGCTACACCGCGGGCGGCGAGGATCCGCGCCAGCGACATTCCCTGCCATCGCCGTCCCTGGCCGTCGGTCCAGTCGAACACAACCACCAGGTCGCCGTCTCCCCCGTGGTAGCGGATGATCCGGTCGACTATCCCGGCCTCGATCCGCCTACGGTGGCCCTCGTCGCGCAGGTAGGTGTCCATCAGGGTGGCTTTGCCCGCTGCCAGGTGCTCGCCGGGGATGAAGATGGACGGGTTCCAGCCGAAGAAGGGGTATGGGTACTGGTCTCCTGCCACGTCGATGCCGTCGGCCCGTGCCGCCTCGACGGCGCTGATCACCGCCTCGGTCTTCCACCAGTTGCAGGCGCCGTCGGACTTGAGGTGGGAGAGCTGGACCCGGGCACCCGAGTCGCGGCCGATCCGGATCGCCTCCTCGACCGCGGCGAGCAGGTGGTCGCCCTCGCTGCGCATGTGGCTGGCGTACAAACCGCCGTGCTCCGCCACAACGTCGGCGCAGGCGATCAGTTCTTCGGTGCGGGCGGAAAGCCCGGGAATGTATTCGAGCCCGGTCGACATGCCGAACGCGCCGTCCGCCATCGCCTTGCCGATCATGGCTTTCATGGCCTGGAGCTGCCCGTCGGAGAGCACCTCCTGATCGGCCGGAATCCCGCAGGAGGCACGTGCGAATCCGTGGCCTATGAGCGTGCCGAAATTTACCGCCGGCGCCCGGAGATCCAGCCGGGAAAGGAGTTCTCCGGGCTCCATCCGGGACATTCCGCAGTTGCCGGCCAGAACCGTCGTTATTCCTTGCATGAGGTAGTTCTTGAAAAGCAGGTAATCCGGGTCGTCGAACAGGTCGAGATCGGTGTGCGTGTGGATGTCGACGAATCCCGGGCAGGCGATCCGCCCGCCCGCGTCGATGACGTCGGTGGTCGGGCCGATGTGTGGGACGACCCCGTTCCGGCTGCCGACGTAGCTGATCCGGCCGTCGTTGATCGCCAGCGCCGCGGCATGCGGTCGCGCGGGGTCCATGGTGATCACGCGGGCGTCGAGGACGACGGTGTCTGCCGGCCCGGTGCCTCCGGGCGCGCCTGTGCGGCTCATGTGCTTGTTCCTTTCTGGGGGTCCTGCTGCCCCGGCCGCTCCCATAAAGCGTCCGGGGCGAGGCGTGCGACGGGGATGCCGAGTTGCTCGGCCGTGAACCGGGCGAGGACGCGGCGCGCCGCCCGGGTGGACATGTCGCTGTAGCCGAGGGTGGCGCGCAGGGCCAGGCTCTCGGAGATGGCGACGTAACGCTCGCACACCTCTGGGAGCGGGGCCACCGGCGCGAACGTCCCGTCCGCGACGCCCGCCCCGAACACCTCCAGCACGGCGTCCGACCAGCGTCTCGACATGCGGACGCACTCGTCGAGGAAGGCGGGGTGGCGCCTGACCCGGCCCCATACCTCCAGCCACAGCAGGTACTCCTCATAGGTCCCCTGATCGCTGGGGATGCTGAGGTCCATGAGGCGGCGCAGGCGGTCGACGGTGCTCACCTTCTCTTCCCGCAGGAGGTGCACGGTCGCGTGCAACTGGTCGCCCGCCCAGCGGAAGGCCGCCAGCAGCGCCTCGTCCTTGCTTCTGAAGTAATAGTGGATGCTGGCGTTCGAGACCCCCGCCTCACGGGCGATGTCCGCGATGCGCGTCGCCTCGATGCCGCGCTTGGCCATGATCCGGCAGGCCGCGATGCGGATCCGGTCCTCCGGGCTGCCCGGGTCGGGGGTCCGTGCTGGGAGGTTGTGGCCCTGGTCCTTCCAGAGCCGGGCGAGCCGGCGCAGCAGCTCCGCGTCGTCGCCCCCGGCCCGTAAGACCTCTTCGACGCGGCGCGTCATCCGCCAGGCGCGCCGGTAGTCGATGCCGAGCGCCCCGGCAAGCCGGTTCGGCCGGGCCCTGCCCGGCGACTCCAGCACGATCAAGACGGCGTCCAGCCACGCCGCCAGCCGGATCGGTGAGCCCGCGAACGGGGTGGCCGACGCCGGGTAGACGTGCGCGCCGCAGCTGTCGCACGCGTAGGCGCGCCGCCGCGAGATCCGATGGAACGAGCGGTGGGTGCCGCACCGGCGGCAGAACGACGTCCCGCCGTCGGGAGCGTGGACGATGGTCCAGAGCACCGCCAGCGCGGCCTCCTCCCGGCCGGCGTCCGGAGCCAGTCGATCCCTACTTGCCTCTACGGGTATTTCCACTTCTCCGGCTCTCCATAAACGCAAGGTCAACCATGCCTTGACAAGCCATCTTGGCGAATGCGATTGTTTCCCGCATCAAAAATATACCTTTAGAAACATCGGAGAAATAAATGCCCGGGGCGTTTCGTGGTCTTCACAACGAAGAGGGCGGGTCCGGATGAGCGGGAGTTCCCCCGCTGCGCGATTCATCACCGGGCTGACGTGGGACATGCTGCCCGGCGAGGTAATCGAGCGCGCTGGCATGTGCTTGACGGACACGCTCGCGGCCATGCTCGCCGGACGCGCAACCCGAGCCGCCCGCGTCGCCGCCGACCTCGCCCACGATTGGTGGCCGGGCGGCACGGCGACATCGATCGTCGGCGGCGACCGGCTCGCCACCGGCGGCGC
>NZ_JBFAMX010000898.1:0-3063 GCF_040659615.1 Nonomuraea sp. NPDC049784 | reverse complement strand
GGGACCTGGAGGCCCGCGCCGCGGCCGCCTCCGGCGCCGACCGCGCCGCGTTGACCGCAGAGCTGGACGAGCTCCGCTCGTCGGTCCGCGCGGAGAAGCTCGGCGAGGTGGCCGCGGAGTTCGACCGCGTGCACAACATCCAGCGCGCGGTCGAGGTCGGCTCCGTCGACGCCGTCATCCGCGCCGCGGAACTGCGCCCACGGATCATAGAGGCCATCGAGTCCCGCCTGCGCGGACAGTGAGGCGCTCTTACCGAGCAGCTCGGTCCTCACCAGCAGATCCAGCATCTCCAGGCAGTCGTGGACTGACTTGCCCTCCAGGTAGATCACGGTGGCCGGCAGCGTCGCGATCCGGCGGGGAGGTCGTTTGTGGCCTCCCCGCCGGATGCCTGGCTCAGTTCCAGGTCATGTTGATCGTGCGTTCGAAGTTGACGTATCCGGCGCGCCGGAAGGCGTTGGCCATCGGAGTGTTGCCGAGATCCGTGGCCGCCCGGATGCGCGGGACGTCCTGCGCGATGAGGATACGGGTGCCTTCGGCAAGGATGTCGTCGATGTAGCCGTTGCCCCGGTGTGTGGGCAGTACGGCGAGGTAGCCGATGATGGGGTTGTAGTCGTTGCGGGCCGGGGTGACGAACCCCACCGGCTCGCCGTCCGGCAGCGTGGCGATCCGCCACCAGTCCCGCGGGCTCCGGTAGTGCGCGAGTTCGTCCTCATAGTGCCTGACGGCCGCCTCGCGGGGGGACATCCGGGTCAGGTCGTCCCTGCTGTGCGCGTCGAGCGTCCCGTCCAGGGCCAGAGTCATCAGGGCGAGGATCTCCTCGGTGTCGCGGACCGGCCGGAACGCCAGGCGCCCGCTCGGCTCGGGGATCGGCGTTCCGGGGCGCCACTCCAGACGCAGTCGTTCGACGAGCAGGCGGGCGCCGTTCCGTTCCAGGGCGACCATGCGGTCCTCGACGACGCGCTCGGTCGCCCCCGCCTCGCGCCAATCGGGTGGGACGATGCGGCTGGACTCGGGGGGACGGGTGCCTGCTGGGACGACTTCGGCCATGGCGGTCTGCAGCAGCCGCACGCCGATGTCTACGCGGTCGCGATCCGCGCTGCTGTCGTCGATGTCGAAAATGTCCAAGAGGAATGGTGCGTCGTCGCCGGCCCGACCCCACCAGGCGACCCTGGCCAGCAGGTGGTCGCCGCACAGGGCGACCCACATCCATTGCGGTCGGCGGCGGCCGGCGGCGAGGTCGTCCGCCAGTTCCTCATTGAGGACATAGGGCAGCCGGGAGAAAAGGTCGAGTTCTTCGCGCCCGGTGATCGGGCGGATGGTCAGGTTGTTCTGTTCCACGGTCAAGGCACGCTCCAGTGAAGGCGCTGTCCGCTCCAGGGTCAGACGCGGACCGCGCCCCGGGAGGACGCAAGCGCGGCGGTCATGGGCTTATCGGCCAAAAAGATCTATCCAATCGCCGAACCCCCTCGCAATCCTTTTTGCGATCATCAACCCGAGCCCGTCTGACGGCCGCCCAGAAACTCCAGGTCACTCACAGCTTCTTGGCGACTGGTCGCACGGAGCCGTGCGAAGGGCCATAGCGTCCGTTGCGGGAGCGGGGCGTGGTGGTTCCCGACATCGCCCGCAAACTGGTCATCCCCACCGGTAAGAACAAGGGCAGGCACCACCTCGGCCGCCAGCGTCTACCGCGTCCTGGCGGAGCCCAGGCGTAGTCGGCCGGCATCGGCAGCGCTGAGGTCACGTCATGGATCATACGGGCGCCCATTACCGCCGCCAGGCAGTGACTTTGCGACGGGTCCGGCAATACCGCCTTTGGTGCGGTGGACGGCGGCCTCTTGATGACCATGGACGAGCGCACCCCGCGAGCTGCTCGGCCCGCCGGACGGGCCGGCGCTGCAGCTGCGCCGCGACTTCACCGCGCATCGTGGATGGCCCACCTGCCGCTCCCCCCGATAAACCAGCTGGACGACCGGCTTGCTTCCGGGTTGGAGCGGACGGGCGAAGCCCGTTTTCTTGTGTTTGGGGAATGGAGGCGATAGATCCAACCGAGCGCCTTTACACTGTAGATTCATACTGAGAACGCAGCCAGCCCATCTGAGCAGGCCCGTTGCTCCCCCGCGGTGCGCCAAGACTTGAGCGTCGCTCGCGGCGATGTGCCGGCAGTCGCGCGGCCTCGTGACCTCGCTGCTCATCGCTTCGCCGGGCCAGGCTGAGGTATCGCGTGCTAGCCCTACCCCACTGCGCAATTCTCCGGCGTCGTTTATCCGGAGCTGAGCTTGGGAGCCGACACCCCGTACCAACTGTGACGCCTTCCGCCCAGACACCCCGGCCTCGTCGCCCTCGTCCGTGCCGGAGCCCACTTCGAACGCGGCCAGCTCGTCGAACGCCCCGAAGCCCATGCGGCTGGCGTCCTCGATGTGGTCTACGGCGAGAGCCGTTGCGCACACGGCCAGGTCAAGCCGGACCCGCGAACCCGAACACGAACACGAATCGCGTCTACAGCGACCGCGTGCGCCTGATCAGCGGTTGTGGTCGGCTCGGTGCCACGCCGCTCCCCAGCCTCCGCTCCACGGCAGTGCGGCCGTACTGGTCTCGTCGCGCGGGGGGCCTGACGATGCCGCAGGCGTCACCGGTGACTGCTGACCCAGGCCGCGATCTGCACCCTGGACGTGAAGCCCAGCTTGGTCAGGATGCTCTCGACGTGACCTTCGGCAGTGCGTTGAGCGATGACCAGCTTCGCGGCGATGTCCTTGTTGCTCAGCCCCTCGGCGATGAGGTCAGCCACCTCTCGCTGCCTGGGAGTGAGCGCGGACGCCTCCCCGGGCTCCGCCTCCCGGCGGGGTGCGGGAGCCCGCGCCCCGGTGTCCAGCGCGTAGTCGACGGCCTGATCGGCGGTGAGTTCGACGCCGCGCTGGAACGCGGCGGTGTAACCGGAATGGCCCAGGGACATGCGCAGCTGCGTCTCGCACAGGTTGTGGAACTCGGCGAACGGCCGGAGCGCCGGCAGTGACGTGCCCATCGCCTGCCAGACCATGCCGGCGGCACCGAACAGCCGGGCCGCGC
>NZ_JBFAMX010000897.1:0-3075 GCF_040659615.1 Nonomuraea sp. NPDC049784 | reverse complement strand
GGTCGGCTCGGGGCAGGCTGGCTCCGCCGATCGTGGTCGCACGGCGTGAAGGGCCGCTGCCGCTGTCGTTCGCACAACAGCGCCTGTGGTTCCTCGACCAGCTCGAACCCGGGGCCACCGAGTACCACCTGCCCATGGCCATGCGGTTGGCCGGCCGGCTCGACCCGGACGCTCTGAGCGCGGCGCTCGACCTCGTGGTGGAGCGGCACGAGGTGCTGCGCACCCGTCTGCTCAGCGTCGACGGCGTCGGCATGCAGGAGATCGACCCTCCCTCCGGAGCCGGCCTGACCCTGATGGACCTCGGTGCCGAGCCGGACCCCCTGGCCCGCGCGGAGGCGATCATCACGGCGGACGCGCGGACCCCGTTCGACCTCGCGACCGGTCCGCTGCTCCGCGCCCGGCTGATCCGGTTGGGGCCGGACGACCACGTGCTGAGCCTGTGTATGCACCATGTGGTCTCCGACGAGTGGTCCGCCGGCGTGCTCCGCCACGAGCTGGTGGTGGCGTACGAGGCCTTCGCCCGCGGTGACGCCTGCCCGCTGCCACCGCCCCTGGTACAGTACGCCGACTTCGCGATCTGGCAGCGCCAATGGTTGCGCGGGGACGTCCTGGACGGACAGCTCGCGTACTGGAAGGGAAGGCTGGCCGGAGCGCCGCCGCTGGAGCTGCCCACAGACCGGCCACGCCCGGCGGCCCGCTCCTCGGCGGGGGCGACGCTCGACTTCGAGGTCCCCGCGGCGACCGCCCAAAGGTTACGGGCCGTCGGCGGGGACGCTGGCGCCACGATGTTCATGACGCTGCTGTCGGCTTTCACGGTGCTGTTGGGCAAGTACGCGGGCCAGGACGATGTCGTGGTCGGCACGCCCATCGCCGGCCGCAACCACGAGGAGATCGAGGATCTCGTCGGGTTCTTCGTCAACACCCTCGTCCTGCGCACCGACCTGTCGGGCGACCCCACATTCACCGAGATCGTCGGACGGGTGCGGCACGAGGCGTTGGGCGCCTACGCTCACCAGGACGTGCCGTTCGAGCGGCTCGTCGAGGTGCTGCAGCCGGAACGCGACCGTTCGCGCACCCCGCTGTTCCAGGTCATGTTCGACTACGCGCAGGGCGGGGGAGCGGGCTGGGAAGCGGGCTTCGGCGACGGCTTCACCGTCTCCGGTCTGCGGCTGCCCCGCGAGACTTCGCTGTACGACCTCGCCCTCGTGCTGGCCGACGAGGGCGAGGACGCCCCGTTGAGCGGCGTGGTCGAGTACAGCACAGAACTGTTCGACCGCTCGACCGTGGAACGGCTGGTCCAGCACCTGGTCGCGCTGCTCGACACGGTGGCGCGGCGCCCGCACGACCACCTGTCGGACCTCTCGCCGCTCGACGCCGATGAGCTCCGGCGCGTCGTCACCACGTGGAACGACACCGTCCTGGACATGCCCGCGGCGATCGAGGCCGCCACCGGCTTGGCGGCCGGGGTGCGCGGTGTGCACGAGCTGGTGGCCGCACAGGCGGCCCGCCGACCCCGCGACGTGGCCGTGGTGGCCGAGGACGCGTCGTTGACCTACGCCCAGCTCGACGCACGGGCGAACCGGCTGGCGCACCATCTGCGCGAGCTCGGGGCCGGGCCGGAGACGGTCGTCGCGCTCTGCCTGCCCCGCGGCCTGGACCTCGTCGTGGCCCTCCTGGCGACGTGGAAGGCCGGGGCGGCGTACCTGCCCGTCGACCCCGAGTATCCGGCCGAGCGAGTGGCGTTCATGCTGGCGGACGGCCAGGCCGGCGTCGTGCTGGCGGTCCGGTCCGTGGAGCTGCCCAAAGGCTCCTTGACGGTCCTGCTCGACGACCCGGAGACGGCCGCCGCCATCGACGCCAGGCCGCCGACCGCGCCGCGGCTCGAGTGCCTGCCCGCCCAGGTCGCCGCCGTGATCTACACCTCCGGCTCCACCGGCCGCCCCAAGGGCGTGCTGGTCCCCCACTCCTCGCTGATGAGCGTCTTCGCGGCGTGGGCGAGCTCGTACGCACCGGCCGGCGCCGCCTACCGCTGGCTGTCGGTCACCAGTGCCAGCTTCGACGTCTTCACCGGCGACGTGGTGCGGGCGCTGTGCTCCGGTGGCGCGCTGATCCTGGCCCCCACCGGCCTCCAGGCCTCGGCCCTCAACCTGGCCCGCACGGTGGCCGAGCACGGCGTGAACGCTTTCGAGTCGGCCCCCCGCTTCGTCGACGAGCTGATGGCACACCTCGAGTCGACGGGCGGGCGGCTGGAGACGCTGCGCCTGGTGATCGTCACCACGGACGTGTGGCGCTCACCCGGAGTGGTTCGCGCCCGCCGCGTGCTCGGACCCGGCGTCCGGCTGCTGACAGCCTTCGGGATCACCGAGACCACGATCGACTCCACCTACAGCGACCTGGCGGGTATAGAGCCCGGTGACGAGCGGCCGACCCCGATCGGCGGCCCCCTCCCGAACACCCGGGTCTACGTGCTGGACCGTTTCCTGTCACCGGTGCCGGTCGGGGCGCCGGGAGAGCTGTTCGTCGGCGGCCCCGGGGTGGCCCGCGGGTACGGCGGTCGCCCCGAGTTGACCGCCGAGCGGTTCGTGGCCGACCCGTTCGCCGCCGACGGCTCCCGGCTGTACCGCAGCGGCGACCGGGTCCGCTGGCGGACGGATGGCCAGCTGGAGTTCCTGGGCCGGGCGGACCAGCAGGTGAAGGTCCGTGGATTCCGGATCGAGCCCGGTGAGGTCGAGGCGGCCCTGCTCCTGCACCCCGACGTGGTTGCCGCGGTCGTGGTGGCTCAGGCGGACGGCGGCGACGCACGGCTGGTCGCCTACGCGGTGCCGGCCTCATCCGACACCGGACTGCCGCCCACGACCGAGCTGCGCGCCTTCCTGCGGACGACCCTGCCCGACTACCTGATCCCGTCGGTGTTCGTGGAGCTGGCGTCGGTCCCGCTGACCCTCCACGGCAAGATCGACCACCGCGCGCTGCCGGCGCCGGACGGGACACGCCCCGAACTCGGGGTGGCGTTCTCAGGCGCGCGGACGCCGGGTGAGGAGATCTTGGCCGGGGTGTGGGCCGAGGTGCTGGGCC
>NZ_JBFAMX010000896.1:0-3082 GCF_040659615.1 Nonomuraea sp. NPDC049784 | reverse complement strand
GTCCGGCTCGCCGGGCTGAGGCCGTACCGGATGGCGATCCGCTCCGGCTGGGCGGGGCAGAGCGTGCGCTTCCCGCCGGACGCCGCGAACGACCTGGCTCGGTGGATCGAGTTCGACGCGCCGGAGACCATGCGGGCGTACGAGGTCGCGGCCATGATCAGGACGTGGGTGGGGCGGCTCCGGGGGCTGCCGGCCGGTCGGCTGGCCGCCTGTTCGGTCGCCGGCCAGGAGCCCGCTTCCGCGTGGCATCCGTGTGCGGAAGTGGTTCGGGGAGGGGCCGGGCCCTGCGGCGAGTCCGCTCCCGCGTGGGATCCGTGTGCGGAGGTGGTCACCGGAGGAGCAGGGCCGGACGGGGGCGGGCCCGGGACGTTCGCGGTCAGCCTGCGGTCAGGGCGGTCGTTCCGGCTCCACCCGTACCAGGTCGCGCCCGTATCCCGGCTGGCGGCCGACGACCCGCACGCCCTCGACGGCCTTCCCGAGCGCGCCCGGACGGAGCTGACCACCGGGCTGGCCCGGGCGGGAGTGCTGAGGGGGCACGGGTGAGCCGCTCCCGGCGCCGGCAGGCCCCGTAAATCAGTTGCCCCGGACCGCGATGGGCTGCTGTACTCCCCGCAGCAGCCCATCGATCCAGGAGGTCCCGCCATGCGGACAGCGCTCATGTCCACCCAGCGCAAAGACACCTCCTATCCAAAGGGCATGACGCTTCTTGACACCGTTCGACCAGGGGATCGCACCGCGTAGCACCTCCGTCCTGCGCCTGCTGCGCCCAGGACCCCGCCCCGCCGCCGCGCTGGTCGCGGCCATCGCCGCCGCCACCGCCCTGCCGCTGGCGGCGCCCCAGATCACCCGCCGCTTCGTCGACGACGCCATCGCCGGAGCGAGCACCAGACACCTGACCCTGATCGCCCTCGGCTACCTCGCGCTCGCCGTCGCGGGCCAGGCCGCCAGGATGGTCACCGCGTGGCTGGCCAGCCGCCTCGCCTGGGACGGCACCAACCGCCTGCGCGAGCGCCTCGCCCAGCACGCGCTCGGACTGGACATGGCCTACCACGGCCGGCACACGCCCGGCGAGATGATCGAGCGCGTGGACGGCGACGTGGTGGCCGTGGCCGACTTCGTCGTCGCGTTCCTCATGGACGTCGTGGCCAGCGTGCTGCTCCTGGCCGGGGTGCTGGTCGTCGTCTTCGTCGTCGACTGGCGCATCGGCTGCGCGCTGCTGGCGTACTGCCTGCTCATCGGGTACGGGATGGCTCGCGCGCAGCGGCTGGCCGTGCCCGCCGCGGCCCGGTCGCGGGCGGCGAGCGCCAGGCTGTTCGGCATGCTCGAAGAGCGGCTGGCCGGAGCCGAGGACATCAGGGCCAACGGCGCCGGCGAGCACACCGTGCGCAGCTTCCAGCAGGTCAGCGCCGCCCTCTACCGCGCCGAGGTCAAAGACGCCCGCATCGGGACCACGCTGCTGGCCGGCACGTCGGTGGCGTTCGCGGCAGGCACCGCCATGATGCTCGGGCTCGCCGCCTGGACCCTGAAGTCCGGGACGCTCACGATCGGCACCGCCGTGCTGATCTTCCAGTACACACTGATGGTACGCACGCCGTTCGAGCGGCTCATCGACCAGATCAGGCAGTATCAGGCGGCGCTGGCCGGCTTCGCCCGCATCGGCGACCTGCTGGCCGAGCGGCGCACCCTGCCCGAGGGCACCCGCCCGCTGCCGGAGAAGGGCCCGCTCGGCCTGCGCCTGGACGGCGTCGGCTTCGCCTACCCGGGCGACGACGAGCAGGTGCTGTCGGGCGCCACCCTCACGCTGGCTCCCGGCGAGACGCTCGGAGTGGTGGGGCGCACGGGGAGCGGCAAGACCACCCTCGCCCGCCTGGTGCTGCGCCTGTACGACCCGACCGAGGGCGTCGTGCGGGCCGGCGGGCTGGACCTGCGCGAGGCGGACCCGGCGTCCCTCAAAAAGCGGATCTGCGTGGTCACCCAGGACGTGCAGCTCTTCGCCGCCAGCCTGCGGGACAACCTGACGCTCTTCCGGCCCTCGCCGGGGGACGAACTGCTGCGCGAGGTGCTCCACGGCGTCGGGCTCGGAGACTGGCTGGCCACGCTGCCAGACGGGCTCGACACCGAGCTGCGCGTCTCGGCCGTGTCGGCGGGGGAGTCACAGCTCATCGCGTTCGCCCGCGCGTTCCTGGCCGATCCCGGGCTCGTCGTGCTCGACGAGGCGTCCAGCAGGCTCGACCCGGCCACCGAACGGCGCATCGAGCGGAGCATCGACCGCCTGCTCCAGGGCAGGACCGGCGTGATCATCGCGCATCGCCTGTCCTCTCTGTCCCGCGTGGACAAGATCGCCGTACTCGACCAAGGCAAGATCATCGAGTACGGCCGCCGCGCCGACCTCGCCGCCGACCCCGGCAGCAGGTTCGGGCGCCTGCTCGACCTGGCGGGGGTGCGCCGGTGAAGCCGGTGATGCTGGTGGCCACCCGGCTGGCCACCTTCGACTTCCGCCGCTACCTCGTCGGCGCGCTGCTGTGGCTGCCGGTCCACGTCATCCCGCTCGCGAGCGGGCTCGTCCTGCAACGGATCTTCGACGGGCTCCACGGCGACCTCGGCTGGGTGCTCTGGTTGTGCGCGGCGTTCGTGGGCGTGGAGGTCGCCCGAGGGCTGATGATCATCATCGCGTGGACGTACGGCGTCTACTGGTGGGCCGCCGCGGCCACCCTCCTGCGGGCCAACGCCCTGCGCTCCATCCTCACCGCGCGCGGCCCGGCCGCGGCGCGGCTGCCGCACTCGTCCGGCGAGTCCGTCGCCCGGCTGCGGGACGACGTGGCCGACGCGGTCGACTTCACCGACGAGAGCGTCAGCCTGGCCGGCACGACGCTCTTCGCCGCCGCCGCGCTGGCGATCATGGCTTACGTCGATCCCGTGATCACGCTGGTGCTCGTCCTGCCGATGGTCGCGATCGGCGTGCTGAGCAGGGTCATGCGGCAGGCCATCGGGCGGCTGCACCAGCGGGCCAGGACGCTCGGCGCGGCCGTCACGGCGTACGTGGGCGAGATCTTCGGCGGCGTGCTCGCGATCAAGACCGCGG
>NZ_JBFAMX010000895.1:0-3095 GCF_040659615.1 Nonomuraea sp. NPDC049784 | reverse complement strand
GCTGACCGGGCAGGGCATCGCCGACATCCTGGCCCGCCGCCTGGCCGAGGCGGGGGCGTCCCGGCGTACCGCGCACGACTTCCGGCGGACGTTCATCGGCGAGCTGCTGGACGCGGGCGTGGACCTGGCCACGGCCCAGGCCCTGGTCGGCCACTCCTCTCCCGCCACGACGGCCCGCTACGACCGCCGTCCGGAGAAAACGCGCCGCGACGCCGTCGACCGCCTCCGCCTCCCCGCCCCCCGCCCCCTGTCCTGAGACAATCCCCGCCACACGCGTCCTCCCATCGCACAGGGAGGGAGGAAGGACGCCCTGGCAGAACGAGATGTTCGCGAGGCATGGAGCGGAAGGTCCTCACACGCCGGCGGGAAGGAGCGAGAAGGCGCGTTCGGCCGCCCGCACCGCCTCGCGCTCCACCTCCGCCAGCGGCCGCCCTTCCGCCAGCAGCCCCACGTTGCGCAGGGCCAGCACCCGCTGGATGGCCAGCACCTGCCCGGCGACCAGATCGGCGGTCAGGTCGTCGACGGTCTCCGCGAGCGCCTCGGCCAGGGCCCGCTCGTCCAGCGACATGTGCTGGAACAGCCGCGCGACCAGGCTCGGCGTGGAGTACACCATCCGCTGGTAGGCCAGCACCTCCGGCTCGTCGTTGAGTCCCGTGACGGGGTCATGCCTGGCGAGCCCGTCGAGGAAGTGGCGGCGCAGCGCCTCCAGCGGCCGCTCGCCCGGCGCTCGCCGCCGTACGACGCGGGCGGCCTCGCCCTGATGGTCGGCGATCCGGTGCAGCACGAGGTCTTCCTTGGTCGGGAAGTACTTGAACAGCGTCGGCTTCGACACGCCCGCCGCCGCCGCCACCTCCGTCACCGGCACCTCGTCGAAGCCGCGCTCCAGGAAGAGCGCGATGGCCGCCGTCGAGATGGCCTCGTGGACGCGCTGCCGCTGGAGCTCCCGTAGTCCTGCCATGAGCACACTCTAGCAAAAAAGCGTTAACCTGGTTAAAGTCTTAACCGAGTTAACGCTTTCTGAGGAGGTGCGAGTGGGCACGCTCGACGACGAGAGGCAGTACGTCGAACGCTGCAAGGCCGGGCTGCGCAGGATGCTCGACGGCGCGGGCTCAACCGCCTGTACGTCGCCCTCACCCGCGCCGTCTCCTGGCTGGACGTCGTACACGCCAGGGCCTTGCCACCTCAGCTTTCCCATCCGGCAGAAGCCATCTGAATTCAGTAGATGTCCGTGTTCGTTCGGCTCGACAGGACGGGTGCCTTCGGTGTGTGATGTTGTTCACGTCTCGAGAGGAGCCCGCCAGTGACCTCTTCGCAGGATCCGTACCAGGGCGACGACGCCCCGCACGCACGCGATGAGCAGTGGCCGCAGCCGCCGCCATACCCGCCGCCGCCACCTCCCCAGAAGCCGCAACCGAGCAACCAGGTCCTGTCGATCATCGGGTTCGTCTGCGCGGCGGTGGCCGTGCTGTTCATCCCGATCCTGTTCGGGCTGGCCGGCATCGTGCTCGGCATCGTCGGCCACACGCGAGGCGAGCCCCTCGGCAAGTGGGCCGCCGTCGCCGGCGGCGTGGGGATGGTCCTCGGCATCGTGCTCGGCGCCATCATCGTGGGCAGCATGTCGTCCTGATGACCGCCCCGGAGCCCGTGCACGGCGGGTTCCGGGACCCGCCATACACCTCAGGTGGTGGCGAGGGCGACCGTGGGAGACAGGCGGGCGGCCCGCATGGCGGGATAGAGCCCCGCGAGGGTGCCGATCAGGAGGGTCGCCCCGATCGCGCCGCCCAGGGCCCACGGCGGCACGACCGGCGGCCAGTTCCGCGACAGGGCGTATCCCGTGGTCGCCAGCGCGCCCAGCATCGAGCCCACCACGCCGCCCAGGGCCGACAGCAGCAGCGACTCCGACAAGAACTGGATGCGCACCTGGCCCCGCGTGGCCCCGAGCGAGCGGCGCAGGCCGATCTCCTTGCGGCGCTCCAGCACCGAGATGACCATGGTGTTGGCCACCCCGACGCCGCCCACCAGCAGGGCCACCGCGCCCAGCCCGAGCAGCAGGTTGGTGAAGGCGCCCGCGGCGGCGGCCTTGGCGGCCAGGGCGTCCGACGGCCTGCTGACCGCGACCTCCTCGGGGTTCTCCGGGTTCACGGTGCGGGCCAGCACCTCCCGCACCGACTCCACCGACTCGTCCGAGGAACGCTCGTAGATGGTGGTGGCGTAGCCGTCGAACCCCAGCAGCTCCTGCGCCGCGGGGAAGCCGACCAGGGCCGAACGCTCGATCTCCGGCGCCAGCGGCATCGGCCCGAGTATCCCGATGACCGTGAACCACCGGCCGCCCATCCACACCTGCACCCCGGTCCTGGTCAGGCCTAGCCGCTCGGCCGCCTTCGCGCCGAGCACGACGGTGGGCTGGCGGGCGGTGGCGTCGTTGAGCCAGGTGCCCTTGGCCACCGCTCCCTCCAGGGTGGTCAGCAGGTCGGTGCTGGCCGCCTGTACGGCGATGCCGCCGGTCACGGCGTCGGGAATGTGGTTGTTGCGGCGTATGGTGGCCTCCACGGCGCCGGTGGCCGCGGCCGTCCGCACCGGGCGGATGCGCTGGACCATGGCCAGCGCGGTGGTCGGCAGCTTGGCGTTCTCCCCGAACATGGTCTGGCCGGGCGCGACGGTGAGCAGGTTCGTGCCGAGCTTGTCGAGCTGGCGCAGAAGCTGCTCCCGTGAGGAGGACGAGATCCCGATCACGGCGATCATCGTCGCGATGCCGATGGCGATGCCGAGCGCCGACAGGATCACCCTCGTGGGGCGGGCACGCAGCCCGGCGGCGCCGACCCGGAGCACGTCGCCCGGGCTGAGCCTGCCTGGCGCGAGCCGCTGCCTGCCCTGGTGGCGGTCGTGGTGGTTCAACGCCGGGCTCCTCTCAAGAGCTCCACGGGGCTCAGGTGATCGTGCTCGTGACCGTCGACGATGAGGCCGTCGCGTAGGCGCACCTGGCGGGGGCACCAGCCGGCGATCTCGGCGTCGTGGGTGATGATGGCGATGGTGGTGCCGGATTCGTGCAGGTCCGCCAGCACGGCCAGCACGTCGGCGCCGGCGTGGGAGTCCAG
>NZ_JBFAMX010000894.1:0-3095 GCF_040659615.1 Nonomuraea sp. NPDC049784 | reverse complement strand
CTGACACAGCACCCCGAGATAGCCATGTACCGACACGAACAATCACGTTCCGTCACCACCGAAAGTGCGCCAGAGCCAGTGACCGTACAGTCCCGGCAGGGGCGCTCCGGCTCCGGGATATGACCGTACGGATGAAGGGCCGTAGATGGCAGAGGTGGAAGCCTGATCATCCCTCCCACCATCGACCCGGGACAAGCCGAGCCCGCTTCCCTTCGGGCGGGACGACGGCGGACGGGATGATCTCAGTGTCACGCTTGTAGTGCCCGCTGGTGCGGGTCCAGGACGCCTGGTGACTCAGGGATGATCTGCCGTAATGTGCATGGCTTGTGCCTGACCTGTCCAGGGCGGCCTGGTCCTCGACGTTGGCCGGGCTGGACGGCATGACTTGATAGGAGCCTGGCAGTTCCCTCAACTGAGATATGTCCGCCGACCAGCCCGCGATGTCGTCCCCCTGCATGAAGGAGACAGCGTCCATGATGGTGATCGGTATCGATCCGCACAAGCGCACCCACACCGCGGTCGCCGTCGATGAAGTCGGTCGCAAGAAGGGCGAACGCACCGTGCAGGCCCGTGAGCAAGGGCACGTCCAGCTGCTGGCCTGGGCGCGCAAACTCGCGCCCGAAGAGCGCGTGTGGGCGGTGGAAGACGTCCGGCATGTCTCCGGCGGTCTGGTTCGCGACCTGCTGGCCGCCGGCGAGACGGTGGTCCCCGTGCCGCCGAACCGCACTGCAGGAGAGCGTCGTAGTGGCCGTGAGCGTGGCAAGTCCGACCCGATCGATGCCCTGGCCATCGCACGTCTGGCCCTGCGTGAGCCCGACTTGCCGACCGCGCGGCTGGATGAGCAGACCAGGCCGATCCGCCTGCTCGTCGATCATCGTGAGGCGCTCGTCGCCGAGCGCACCAGGCTGATCAACCGCGTGTTGTGGCTGGTCCACGACCTCAACCCGGATCTGGCGGCCGCGGTGACCAAACTCAAGCAGGTCACCACCCGGCGCAAACTCACCGCCCGGCTCCAGGCCCTGCCGGCCACCGCTGCCCGACGCGTGGCGCTGGCGCAGATCGCCCTCATCGACTCGCTCAGCGTCGAGATCGACGCGATCGAAAAGGAGCTCAAGCCGCTGGTTCAGGCCCGCGTTCCGCGCCTGCTGGCGATCGTCGGCGTGAACGTGGTGACCGCCGCCAAACTCCTGGGAGAGGTCGGCGACATCACCCGCTTTCGCAGCTCTGCAGCCTTCGCCCGGCACAACGGCACCGCCCCGATCCCGGTCTGGAGCGGAAACGACGACCGTCACCGGCTCAACCGCGGTGGCAACCGGCAGCTCAACACCACTTTGCACCGCATCGCCATCACCCAGGCGCGCTGCCACGAAGGCGCCCGAGCTCTGCTGAAGCGACGCCAGGAGACCACCCGAGACACCTCCAAAGGCAGCTTCCGCGTCCTGAAACGGCACCTGTCAGACGTGATCTACCGCGCCCTCATCGCCGACCACCACGCGCACAACAACGGGACATCGACAGGTCCCCAGTAACTTGGCACCCGTGGCGGAAGAACATCCGGACGAACAGCCGGTGCGCTGGCCAGAGCGGCGCAAGGACGTCCTCGAGGCACTACGAGCCCTGAGCGACCGCGACTACCAGGACCAACACTGGCGATCCGGGAAAGGACGACCGGACTTCACCGCTGCCGTGCACTGGCTCATCGACGACACCTTCATCGACCAACACGGCGCACGAGCACTGATCTCCCACCTGTTCTTTGATCAACAAGAAGCCGACCTCGTGCAGATGGTGGTCGACGCCCTCTTACGCGTCCTCGATGACCTCGGCCCTACCGCTCCAGACAACGCCTACCTCGACCATCCTGAGTGGATCAACGTCCTAAACTCGGCCGACGCCGCCTACGTGGCCTTGTCCTCCGGCAAGCACAGCTCATGACGAAACTCCGCGCAACGCCCTTGCACATAGGAGCGTCAGTATCAGGAGGAGTGTGCGGGCGGTTGGTCGCTACTCTAGGTCAGACAAATTGGCGCAGTCCGCTCGGAGGCAAGAGATGTGGCGACGTCGAAGCAGCCGAAATTTTCAATCCGGATCAGTCCCGACGGACGCCGAGACGACGGAGATGATGAAGCGCCTCGCTGAGATCTTCGTTGATGGAGCCACGGTTCAGGGATTCTCCGTTGACTGGACCTCGGCCTCTGCCTTTCAGCTTGATTCTTACTGTGATGCGTTCATGGCGGGAGAGCTCCCCCCGACGAGTCGCTGGACCGGTAGGCCGAGGAAGGGCTACATCCACACCATGGTGATGGGCATGGGGGCGTATCTCGGCGAGCTCATGATCCGCAACGGCGATGGACGGTGGGCCTATGACATCGGTCAGAACAACGCCTGTGTCGATCTGGATAACGGCATACGGACCTGGCCGCACAACAAGGTCTTCAAGCGGCTCACCATCGGATCTGAGCATTCCCTTGGACCGTACTACCACTACAGCCTCACGCGAGAGGTTCTAGACGGGTCGGTCGCGCGCGAATGGACCGACGACACTCTGCCCTCCCGCTCGTGATCGAGAGCCATAGGGCCATGTAACCCCACGTCTGTCAGGTTCTCCGATGCGGCCAGTTCCCAAGCTGATGATGCCCCGGCTGTACAGCCATCGCTACCGCCGAGAGTACCGACGGCGGCGGACTTCAGCGAACGTTCAAGGACACCAGACTCCCAGTTCAGAGCCTCAGACCTTGATCGAATCGTCTTCTATTTAATCTGCAGGCTCCGGGGGCTCGTGGCTGACACTGCCTCGCGGGATATACGCGGGATGACCTTCCCTGGTAGTGGAAAAGCGAGAGCTGTATCCGGAGGTCAGGGGCCTGATGCAGCCAGTAACGTCAGCCCGCTGTAAAACCGTCGGCGCCTCGCAGGCGTGCCCGTTGCGTGCCCGTCAGAGCGGTCAACGTGGGGGAGTCGCGGGGAAGCGCGGGCAGGATGACTGTCACGTTGACCTGCACGACGTACTCGCGCACGTCGTCACGGACGGCCTCGGCATCCCAGGCGGCCCTGCACAGCAGGTGCTGCATGCCGTGCGGGGTGGCCTCCCCGGC
>NZ_JBFAMX010000893.1:0-3100 GCF_040659615.1 Nonomuraea sp. NPDC049784 | reverse complement strand
CGCCGGCCTGGGGGACCCCGGCGCCCTGGCGGAGGCGAACACGGTGCTGGCCATGCTCGCCTCCCTCGACGGCGACCGCCGCGCCAACGACGCCCACTACCTGCGCGCCCTGGAGTACGCCGAACGCGCGGGCGACATCATCCAGCTCATCCGCATCCACGCCAACCGTGCCTCCCGCTACCTTGACGAGGGCTCGTACGCTGAGGCCCTGACCGAGACGGACCAGGCGGGCAGACTGTCGGGCCTGGTCTCTTTCGCCCCCTTCGCCGCGCTCAGCGCCGCCAACCGGGCCAAGGCGCTGATCGGACTCGGCCGCCTGGAGGAGGCCGCCACCGAAGCCGCCACAGCGGTGGCCGGGTGGGAGGCGATCGGCTCCAGGCTGGTCACATATGGACTGCTCCGGCTGGCCGAGGTCCACGCGCTGCGCGGCGACCGCGGGGCGGCGACCGCGATCTACCGCCGGATCATCGCCGAGGCGCCGCCCGGCGACGTGCAGGTGCTGTCCAACGCGCTCAACGCGCTGGCCGAACTACTCGCCGACGACGACCCCGAGGAGGCCGCCCGCGTCGCCGGGCAGGCGCTCAAGCACACCGAGGGCATCGCGGGGGTGACCGCCAGGGTCGTGGCCGCCCGCGTGGCGCGGGCGGGCGGGCGGCCCGGCGACGCCAGGGCGCTGCTCGACGAGACCGAGCCCGTCGCGGTGAGCCGCAGGGACCACGCCGCGCAGGCCGCCATCGCCGAGCTGCGGGCCGAGCTGGACGGGGACGTCCGGACGGCCGACGAGGCGGTGCGCAGGTGGACCATGCTGGGCGACCCGATCGGGCAGGCCAGGGCCGAACTGGTCAGGGCGGCGCTGGCCGACCCGGCGACCGGCGGCGGCATGGCCGCGAGGGTGCGCGAGCGCATGCACGCGATCGGCTGCCGGGCGCTCGACGACCGGATCGACGCGCTGATCGCGCGCGCCGCTCCCGCGCCGGGCGCGAGAGTGGTCGTGGAGACCATGGGAACGTTCCGGGTGCTGCGCGGCGGCGTGCCGGTCCCCCGTACGGCCTGGCAGTCCCGCAAGGCTCGCGACCTGCTGAAGATCCTGGTCAGCCGCAGGGGCAGCGGGATCGGCAGAGAGCGGCTGGTCGAGATCCTCTGGCCGGAGCAGGAGGGCGAGGCGGTCGGGCTGCGGCGGCTGAACGTCATGGTATCCACGCTCCGTGCGGTGCTGGACCCAACGCACGAAAGGCCGGCGGACGAGATCGTGGTCTCGGATGAGGGCACGTTGCGGCTGGATCTGTCGAACGTCGACGTCGATGTCGAGATATTTCTGGATCTGGTGGCTGAGGCTGTACGGCTCGATCAGGCAGGGCGTACGGCCGAGGCGCTCGAGCGGTGGGCGGCGGCCGAGAGCGCGTACGGCGGGGAGTTCTGCGAGGAGGACCCGTACGCGGACTGGGCCGTGGGAGTGCGCGAGCAGGCCCGGCTGGCGTACACGCAGGCGGCGGCCAGGCTGGCCACGGCGCGGTCGGAGGAGCGGCGCTACGACGAGGCCGCGCGCTACTGGCTGCGGCTGCTGGAGCTCGACCGCTACGACGAGCGCGCCCACCTCGGCCTGGTGCGCGTGCTCGACCGCGCGGGCCGCCGCGGCGACGCGCGCAGGCGTTACCACTTATACGCGGAACGCATGCGTGAGCTGGAGGTCGAGCCCGCCCCGTACCCCGCCTGAACCAGACCTGAACCGCCCAGCGAGATGGTTTCCAGATGAGAACGGTCATCGTCCGGCTGGTCGAGCCAGAACAATCCGGCGGCCAGCTCCGCGGGCTGCTCGAAGAGGTAGGGGGCGAGGCGGTGCCGTTCACCGGCACGGACGCGCTCATCGAACTGCTGCGTACGGCCGCGGGCCTGAAACAAAATCAGGCCTGAACCTCTCGCGAACCTCCGTCCCGACGATGGGTGTCGAGAGGAGGCGCGATGAGCGAGCAGGGGAGCGGTTGGCCGTTCGTCGGGCGAGGGGGGCCGCTCGCGGCCGTGCGTGCGACGCTGCGGTCGGGAGCAGGCGTGATGATCGCCGGTGAGTCAGGGGTCGGCAAGAGCAGGCTGGCGGCGGAGGCGCTGGCCGGGTTGCCGGGGTACGTGGTGGTGCGCGCGCTGGGCACGGAGACCGGGTCGATGATCCCGTTCGGCGCGTTCGCGCACGTGCTGACGGGGCCGCCGCAGGACGGCGAGAACCTGCTGCACTGGGCCGCCCGGCACCTGCGCTACCGAGCGGCGCGGGGCGAGCTGCTGGTGAGCGTGGACGACGCGCACCGGCTGGACCCGGCCTCGGCGGCGCTGGTGCACTACCTGGCGGAGAGCGGCACGGCACGCGTAGTGGTGACCGTACGCTCCGGCGAGCCACTGCCGGCCCCCGTGGCCGCGCTGTGGAAGGACGAGCTGCTCGACAGGATCGAGCTGCCGCCGCTGACCAGGGACGAGGTCGGGCAGGTGCTCGCGGGCGCGCTCGGCGGCGAGGTGGCCGCGGAGACCGTACGTCACCTCGCCCGGGTCAGCGAGGGGAACGTGCTCTACCTGCGCGAGGTCGTGCATGCGGGGCGCAACAGCGGCTGCCTGGCCGAGCGGGACGGCCAGTGGCGCTGGCGCGGCGAGCTGTCCATGTCGACCCGGCTGCGCGAGCTGGTCGGCGAGCGCATCGGTCATCTCGACGAGGACGAGCGTGAGGTGCTGGAGCTGGTGGCTTTCGGGGAGCCGCTGGGCACGGAGCTGCTGGCGTCGCTGACGTCGGCTCGGGCGGTCGAGCGGGTCGAGGACCGCGGCCTGGTCGTGGCCGTGAGCGAGGGCAGGCGTGAGCAGCTGCGGCTCGGCCACCCACTCTACGGGGAGGTGGTACGCGGCGGCTGCGGCACGCTACGGACGCGGCGGCGGCTGCGCATGCTGGCCGACGCGCTGGAGTCCAGCGGGCTGCGGCGGCGCGAGGACGAGCTGCGGGCGGCCGTGTGGCGGCTGGACAGCGGGTCGGCCGCCGCCCCGGAGACGCTGGTGTCGGCCGCCCGGCTGGCCTGGGGCAGGCAGGACCCCCGGCTGGCCGAGCGCCTGGCGAGGGCCGCGATCGAGG
>NZ_JBFAMX010000892.1:0-3118 GCF_040659615.1 Nonomuraea sp. NPDC049784 | reverse complement strand
CCGCGACCGGTCTCGGCGGGCAGCCGGTGGTGCGGCCCAACGGCGCCGTCGTGGTGCCGTACCTGAGCGGGGAGCAGCAGATCCGCTCCTTTCGCTCCGGCGACGGCGGCGCGAGCTGGGGCGACAGCGTGCTCGTCGCGACCGTGCGGCGGCACACGGTCGGCGGCGGGCTGCGGGCCGCGCCGCTGCCGTCGGCGGAGACCGACGCGGCCGGCACCGTGTACGTCGCCTGGCACGACTGCCGCTTCCAGCTCAGCTGCGCCGGCAACGACATCGTCATGAGCGCCTCGGCCACCGGCGACGAGTGGAGCCACGTCACACGCGTCACGAACGACGGCGGGGACCACTTCATCCCCGGCCTCGGCGTCGACCGCGACAGCTCGGGCGCCACCGCCAGGCTGGCGCTGGCCTACTACCGCTACCCGTCCGCCGACTGCACGGCCGCCACCTGCCGCCTCACGATCGGCTACACCTCCTCGGACAACGGCGGCGCGAGCTGGTCGCGGCCCGCCGAGCTGCACGGGCCGATGGAGCTCGGCTGGCTCGCCAACACCGCGCACGGCCGCATGGCGGGCGACTACATCTCCACCTCGGTCGTCCCCGGCGGCAACGCCTACGTGGCCTTCACCGCCGCGGCCGCCCCCGAGGGCGGCGCGCACGACGTGCGCACCTACACCGTCACGGGCGGGCTGCCGATCAGCGGCGGCGGCCGTGCCCCGCTCGCGATCGACGCGCCCGTCGCGGCCGGCGAGGAGGTGCCAGACCTCCCCGCGACGGCCCGCTAACCCTTGTGGAACGCGGCGGCCGTCTCCTCGTCGTTCGGCCAGAACGTCTCGATGGCCAGCTCGGAGACCGTCACGTCCACCGGCGTGCCGAACGTCGCGATCGTGGTGAACATCGACAGCACCCGGTCACCGGCCGCGATCCGCAGCGGGACCAGGATGTCCGCGGGGCCGGGCACGTGCGCCACGTTCAGGTCCACCCCCGGATAGGTGTACGAGGCCAGCTCATCGTGCAGCTCGGCCAGCCGCCCGTCTCCGGACACCTCGGCCTGCCTGCGCAGCTGGTGCAGCAGGTGGGCCCGGACCTCGGCCAGGTTCAGCAGCCGGCCGCCCATCGCCTGCGGGTGCAGCGACAGCCGCATCACGTTGATCGGCTCCTTCAGGAGCTCGGCCGGCGCCCCGTCCATGAACATCGCGGCCGCGGAGTTGGCCGCCACCAGGTTCCACGCCGCGTCCACCACGACCGCCGGATACGGCTCGTGCCCGGCCAGGATCTTGTCCAGAGCCTGGCGCACGACCCCGAACTCAGGGGCGCGTACCTCGCGTTCGGGGTAGACCGGCGCGAACCCGGCGGACACCAGCAGCCTGTTGCGGTGCCGCAGCGGCACCTCCAGCTCCTCGGCCAGTTTGATCACCATCTCGCGGCTCGGCCGGGCGCGCCCGGTCTCCATGAAACTGATGTGGCGGGCCGAAACGTCGGCTTCTATGGCCAGGTCCAGCTGGCTCACCCGCCGCCGCTGCCGCCACGAACGCAGCAGATCCCCAAAAGACTCGTCATATATGGCTACAGCTCCCATGCCCGGAACGCTATCGCTTGGAGGGAAGCGTCTCGATTACCCGCCAGGTAATGCGGCTCCTGTGGGAGGAAAACTCCCAGTCCTCAGAACCTGTCGGTCCTACGTGGCACGATGGCCGCACGACGAGAAGGAGCGAAGCCATGAGTGACGCAGTCCTCGCGATCGGCACCCGTAAGGGCCTGTTCCTCGCCCGCTCGACCGGCGGCGGCCCGTTCGAGATCGAGCCGATCCAGTTCTCCACGGTCGCGGTGCCGTCGGTGGCGATCGACACCCGCGGCACCACACCCCGGCTCCTGGCCGGCATCGAATACGGTCACTTCGGTCCGTCCGTCGTCTATTCGGATGACCTCGGGAAGACATGGGGCGAGGCGGAGCAGCCGCCCGTCGCCTTCCCGGACAAGACGGAGACGACCCTGACGAAGGTCTGGCAGCTCGCGCCCTCACCCTCCGAGCCCGGCGTCGTCTGGGCGGGCGTCGAGCCGGGCGCGCTGTTCCGTTCGGAGGACGGCGGCGTCACCTACCGGCTGATCGAGGGGCTGTGGGAGCACCCGCACCGGCCGCAGTGGCAGCCGGGCGGCGGCGGCCTCTGCCTGCACACGATCGTCCTCCACCCGACCGACCCCCAGACCCTGGGCGTCGCGATCTCCACCGGCGGCTTCTACCGCTCGGCCGACGGCGGGCGGTCGTGGGAGGCCGCCAACCAGAACATCCGGGCCCCGTTCATGCCCGAGGGGCAGCAATACCCGGAGTTCGGGCAGTGCGTGCACAAGGTCGCCATGGACCCCTCCCGGCCGGAGCGGCTCTACCTGCAGCACCACTTCGGCGTCTACCGCAGCGACGACTTCGGCGGGAGCTGGCACGACATCGGCTCGGAGCTGCCGTCGGACTTCGGCTTCCCGATCGTGGCGCACCCCTCGCGGCCCGGCACGGTCTTCGTGCTGCCGCTGACGGCCGACATGGACCGCACGCCGGTCGACCACCGCTACCGCGTCTTCCGCAGCGACGACGCGGGCCAGACGTGGCGGCCGTTCGGCGCGGGGCTCCCCGAGGCGCCCGTGCACGGGAGCGTGCTGCGTGACGCGATGACCGCGTCGGAGGCGGGGCTCTTCTTCGGCACGCGCGACGGCGAGGTCCACTGCTCGCGCGACGACGGCGAGACCTGGTCGCTGGTCGGCCGTCACCTGCCCGACGTGCTCACGGTGCGCGCGGCGGTGCTCTAGGCCATGGTGACCATGGTGGTTTTCGTGCTCCCGGGCATGCTGCGGCGGTGGGTGAGCGGGCGCACGGAGGTCAAGGTCTTCGCCGTCGCCGCCGACCGCGACTCCCCGCCCACCCTGGGGTCGGCGCTCGACATGCTCCGCCGTACACATCCGCTGCTGGAGGAGCGGCTGCGCGACGAGTACGGGCTCATCCGCAGGCACATCAGCATGATCGTGTGCGGTGAGAACGCCACGGGGTTCGGCGACCTCGACTGCGCCCTGCCCCCTGGCGCGGAGATCTACGTCACGCCCGCGCTGGTCTGAGCCCCGCCGTACGCGC
>NZ_JBFAMX010000891.1:0-3125 GCF_040659615.1 Nonomuraea sp. NPDC049784 | reverse complement strand
CCCGGCCGGAGAGATCATGGCCGTGGTCGAGGCGGCGTCGCCCGTGCTCGACGAGGTGACGACGCCGCGGCTCGTGCACTTCGACGTGTGGCAGGGCAATGTCTTCCTCGACCTCAGCGGCCCACCGCGGATCCAGGCCATCATCGACCACGAGCGGGCCTTCTGGGGCGACCCGCTCGCGGAGTTCGTCACGCCGACGATCTTCGGTGAGCTGACGGAGGACGACCCGCTGCTGGCGGGCTACCGCGAGGTGACGCCGCTGGAGCTCACTCCGGCGGCGCGCACCCGGCTCGATCTCTACCGCGCCTACCTCTACCTGATCCTGCTGGTGGAGAACGGCCCCCGGCAGTACCCGGAGGACGAGTACGCCAGGCTCCGCGACGCCGCGTTCGGCTCACTGGCCGGCGTGCTCGACCGCCTCGTACGCTCCTCCCCTGACTCCCGCGGATAGCTTGACGCACGGCCCGGTGCCCTTGTTGGGCACGCCGAGGTCCACGGGCTGCTCACCGGTGCACACCAGAGCGCCCCTGACCGTGGTGCCCGACAGGATCGGCGCCGTGTTGCCGGCCAGCAGCGCGGCGCCGCGCAGGTCGGCGCCGACGACGGTCAGCGCCTTGGCGCCGCGGACGCTGAGCGCGCCGGTGACGGACGCCTTGAGCAGGTGCACGGAAGCGGGCTCGGCCGCGGTCAGCGTGCCGGTGATCCGGCCGCCGGTGACCACCAGCGACGCCCCCGGCTTGACCGTCACGGGCCCGGTGACCTCGGCGCCGTCGAGGCAGGTGACCCCGCCGGCGACGGTGAGCGGGCCGCGGTGCGTGCCGGTGAGCGTGCTGGTGCAGGCGGGTGGCGGCGCGATGGTGGTGACGGTGAAGCTCTTCGCCCCGCCGTAGTTCCCGGCGGCGTCGATGGAGCGGTACTCGATGGTGTGCCGGCCGCGCGGCAGCTTGCCGTACACGAGGGAGTCGATGACCGTGCCCTCCTCGGTGAACGTCCACGGCAGCTCCGACGACGTGGGCCAGCCGAAGTAGTTGAACCAGCCGTCGCCGTCCACCCTGGACTCCGAGACCACGTAGCCGTCGCGGTCGTCCTCGCCGGTGAGCCGCATGGAGAACGGGCCGTTGTAGACGTAGGTGTCGCCGGACGTGGCGAGCGGCTCGGACAGCTCGTACCGGGTCGTGGGCCGGTCGGCGTCGACCTGCCAGGTGAGGGTCTTGCCGCCGAGGGTCGCGGTGAGGGTGTGGGTGCCCGGCTTCAGGTCCAGCTCGCCCAGGTCGAGGTCGGTGCCGGTGCCCGCGCGTCCGCCGTCCAGGGTCCAGGAGATCTCGGGGACGGTCGCGGCCGGATGGGTGGTCTCCACGTACGCGACGTCGGCGCGGCCGAGCGGCCGGTCCGTGGGCGTGGAGGAGACGATGGCGGCCTCGACGCCGTCCGGCGGTGTGGTCAGCGACGTGTCCACGGTCCAGGTGCGCGGCCTGGTGATGGCCGCCCTGACGGCCGGATCCCTGACGAACCCGGTCGGGTCCGAGACGGTGACGGTGACCGTGTGGGTTCCCGGGGCGAGGCCCAGGGTGCGCAGGTCCAGAGTCTGCTCGTGGCTCTGGAGGTCCTTGCCGTCCACGTTCCAGGTGATCGCCAGCGCGTGGCCGACGGGGCGCATCGGCTCGGCCCACAGCACCCGGTCGGCGCCGACGGGCCGCTCATCGGGCGTGGCGTCCTGGATGACCATGGTCTTGGCGATGATGCGCTGGACCATGACCTCGCGGCTGACCTGGTCGTAGTAGTAGCCGAGGGTCTTCATCATCGAGTGCCGGCTGGGCCGCCAGACGCCGCTCGTGTAGTACATGCCGCCCTCGTAGCGGCCGACAGGGCCGCCCGACTCGCTGGGCTCGCCCAGCCAGCGCCACCACTTCTTCTGCTGGTCCCTCATCTGCTGCTCGGTCAGCAGCGTGTGGTGGGCGCTGGACGGCTCGGGCCCGGTGTAGGCGCCGCCGGGGACGCCGCGCTGGTAGTAGTCGTACTCGTCCTGCAGGCCGCCCAGGGAGTGGCCCAGCTCGTGCGGGCTGATCAGGGCGGACATGCTGTTGCTGCCCGAGGCGGTGGCGTACGAGCCGCCCGCGCCGCCGTACGTGCCGCTGTTGCCCAGCGCGAGGATCTGCCGGTTGCCGGACGAGGTGCCAGTGACCAGGTCGGCGTAGCGGGTGGCGGCGGCGTTGTCCATGGTGATCAGGCGCTGGACGCTGTTCGGGTTGCAGCGGCCCCAGAAGCCCATGCCGAGCGGTGTCGTCTTCCTCGGCGCGTCCAGCCCCGGGTCGCAGCTGATGCCCGACTCGCCCGAGACGATGTCGACGCGGTAGACGTTGATGTAGTTCCGGTACGTCTTGAACGGCTCTATCGACCACATCACGTTGAGGTGCCGGTCGACGTCGGCCCGGAATTTGGCCTGTTCCGCCTCGGTGTAGCCGTCGCCCATGACGATCAGGTTGAACCTCTTGGACGGTGCGCCCGTGACCTGCACGGGCACCACGGTGGCCGCGCCCGGCTCGGCGATCGCTGAGGGGGTATGTAACAGGGCAGCGGCCAGCACCAGGGCCGCGAATATACGCATGCCCTGCACTATCGCCGATCATGGCCGGACGACCAAGGGTCAGGCCTCGGGAAGATCGGCCAGGAGGATGGGCTGGGTCGTCGGCGTCCCGGACCCGGACGCGGGCTCGACCGTCAGCGCCACCCGGTCGTCCCCTCGCTCCGGTGTGACCAGCAGGGGCGTGGTCAGGCCGTCCTTGGCGCGGTCCAGCATCCCGGCGGGGCGCGGGCCGTCGCGGCCCATCAGCCAGAGCTCGTACCCCTTGGATCCGGGCAGTTCGGGCAGGCCGGATGAGGTGAACACCATGCGTCCCCTGGATCGGGAGATCACGACCGTGCCCGTACCGCCTGAGGTGACGGGCCGGCGTACCGTCTCGGCGTCGGGCGCGGCCAGCACGGCGATCACCTCCTCGTTCCTCGAGGCCAGGTCGTCCAGATCGCGTCGGGCGTCGAGGGCGACCGCGCCGAGCGCGACCGCGGCCGCCGCGGCCACCGCCGCCAGGCCCGCCATCACCCTGGCCCGGCCGCGCCTGAGCGGCACG
>NZ_JBFAMX010000890.1:0-3140 GCF_040659615.1 Nonomuraea sp. NPDC049784 | reverse complement strand
GCCGGTGACCGACCGACCGGCCACGCCCGGCCGTCCGCACCTCGGCCGGCGGCCTGGTCGATTTCACGGTGCCCACGGCCACCGCCCAGGCGCTGCGCACGATCGGCAGGGACCTCGGCGCGACCATGTCCATGACCCTGCTGTCGGCCTTCGCCGTGCTGCTCGGCAGGTACGCGGGGCAGGACGACGTCGTGGTCGGCACCCCGGTCGCCGGGCGCAACCGGGCCGAGGTCGAGGATCTGATCGGGTTCTTCGTCAACACGTTGGTGTTGCGTACCGATCTGTCCGGTGACCCGACTTTCGCCGAGGTCGTCGGACGGGTCAGGGGCGAGGCGCTGGGCGCGTACGCCCACCAGGACGTGCCGTTCGAGCAGCTCGTCGATGCGCTCGCCTCCGACCGGGACCGCAGCCGCACCCCGCTCTTCCAGGTGATGTTCGACTTCGGCCACTCCGAAGCCAGAGCGGGCGAAGCCGCGGCCGAGGAGGAGCTCCCGCACGACACCGCGCTGTTCGACCTCACGCTCGCGCTCGCCGAGACCGGCGACGGCGGGCTGGACGGGGCGTTCGAGTTCAGTACGGACCTCTTCGACCGGCCCACAGTGGAGCGCATGGCGGCCAACCTGGCTGCCCTGCTGGCGGAGCTCGCGGGCGACGCGGAGCTGCGCCTGTCGCAGGTGGCGGCCCTCCACGCGGACGAACACCGGATGGTCGTCCACGAGTGGAACGACACCGGGACCCCCGCCTCCGCCACTCCCGTGCACGAGTCCATCACGGCCCAGGCCGCCGCGCGGCCGGACGCGATCGCGCTGGAGGCCGACGGCCGCACCCTCACGTACGCCGGGCTCGAGGCCCGCGCGAACCGGCTGGCCGCTCACCTGCGCAGCCTCGGCGTCGGGCCGGAGACGGTCGTGGGCCTCTGCCTGGAGCGCGGCCTGGACCTGGTGGTAGCCGCGCTGGCCGTGTGGAAGGCGGGCGGCGCCTACCTCCCGCTCGACCCCGACCACCCGGTCGAACGGCTGGCATACATGTTCGCCGACAGCGGCGCCGGGCTACTGGTGGCACACCGTGCGGCGGCCGGCCACCTGGCCGGTCAGCTCGCCGGTGGCGGAGCGACCACGGTGTGGCTGGACGACCCGGACACCGAGGCGGCCCTGGCCGCAGCCCCGCCGCAGGCGCTGGGCGGACCGGTCGCCGGCCACCTGGCATACGTGATCTACACCTCGGGCTCGACGGGCAGGCCGAAGGGCGTCATGGTCACCCACGACGGCCTGGCGAACGTGATGTCGGCCATGGCCACGCGGCCTGGCATCGACGCCGACGACACCGTGCTGGCCGTCACCACGCTCGGGTTCGACATCGCCGGCCTGGAGCTGTTCCTCCCGCTGACCCGGGGCGCGCGGGTCGTGGTGGCTTCACACGAGACGGCGAGGTCTCCTGAGGCGCTGGCGGACACGATCGGACGGCGCGGCGTGACCGTGATGCAGGCGACGCCCGCCACCTGGCAACTGCTGGTCGACGCGGCCTGGCCGGGATGGGCGCGACTGCGCGCCTGGTGCGGCGGCGAGGCCCTGCCGGCCGCCCTCGCCGAGGGCGTCGCCGCCCGCACCGCGGCCCTGTGGAACATGTACGGTCCGACGGAGACGACGATCTGGTCCTCCTGCCAGCAGGTCATCCTGGGGCGGCCTGTGTCGCTCGGCCGGCCGATCGACAACACCACGATGTACGTGCTGGACCAGTATCTGCGCCCGGTCCCGGTCGGCGTTCCCGGCGAGCTGTTCATCGGCGGGGCCGGGGTCGCGCGCGGATACGCGGCCAGGCCCGAGCTGACCGCCGAGCGGTTCATCGCCGACCCGTTCGCCGCTGACGGCTCGCGCCTCTACCGGACCGGTGACCGGGTCCGCCGGCGGCCGGACGGCGAGCTGGAGTTCCTGGGCCGGGCCGACGACCAGGTGAAGGTCCGTGGGTTCAGGATCGAACCGGGCGAGGTCGAGGCGGCACTGCGCACGCATCCGGCCGTGGCCCGGACGGTCGTGATGGCTCGCGAGGGGCGGCTGGTGGCCTACCTCGTGCCCGCGGACGTGACCGCGGGAGGGCCGTCGGCGGCCGAGCTGCGCGCGTTCCTGCGGGAGAGCCTGCCCGAGTACATGGTGCCGTCGGCGTTCGTGGAGCTGACGACGCTACCGCTCACCCCGAACGGCAAGGTGGACCGCGCGGCGCTGCCCGCTCCCGACGGTGTCCGTCCGGAGCTGGGCACGGGGTTCGTCCCGCCTCGGACGGCCACCGAGGAGGTGCTGGCCGGGATCTGGGCGCAGGTGCTGGGCCTGGAGCGGGTGGGTATCGCAGACGGTTTCTTCGAACTGGGCGGGCACTCGCTGCTGGCCACCCAGGTGATCTCCCGGGTGCGTGCCGCGTTCGACGTCGAGGTGCCGCTGACGGCGCTCTTCGACCGCCCGACGGTGGCGGAGCTGGCCGCCGTCGTCGAAGCGGCGGCGCGGGGCGAGGTCCCGCCCCCGATCGTGCCGGTGTCTCGGGACGGGCTGGTGCCGTTGTCGTTCGCGCAGCAGCGGTTGTGGTTCCTGGACCAGCTCGAGCCGGGCTCGGCCGACTACAACGTGCCGATCGCGCTGCGCATGTCCGGACCGTTGGACGTGGCCGCGCTGCGCGCCGCGCTTGACGCGGTCGTGGAGCGGCACGAGGTACTGCGTACCCGTCTGGTGGCCGTGGATGGCGTGGCCCACCAGGTCGTCGACCCACCGTCCGGGTTCGGGCTGGAGGTCGTCGAGCTGGACGCCGAGCAGGCCGAGGCGTTGATGGCTGCCGACGCCGTTACGCCGTTCGACCTCGCCACCGGGCCGCTGCTGCGCGGCCGGCTGATCCGCCTCGGCCTGGACGAGCACGTGCTGAGCCTGACCGTGCACCACGTGGTGTCCGACGAGTGGTCGGCCAGGGTGCTCCGCCGTGACCTGATGACCTTGTACCAGGCGTTCGCGCGGGGTGAGGCGTCGCCGTTGGCGCCGTTGCCGGTGCAGTACGCCGATTTCGCGGTTTGGCAGCGTGAGTGGCTGCGGGGTGAGGTGCTGGAGGGGCAGCTCGGTTACTGGCGAGAGCGGTTGGAGGGCGCGCCGGTTCTGGAGCTGCCG
>NZ_JBFAMX010000889.1:0-3166 GCF_040659615.1 Nonomuraea sp. NPDC049784 | reverse complement strand
GCGTGCGCAGGTCGGCGGGCGCCAGGTGGGCGACGCTCCCAAGGCGGTGGCCGACACGGGCGGAGGTCAGGAGGGGAGGGTGATCTCGACCTCGGTGCCCTGGCCGGGGACACTCACGATCGAGACCTCGCCCCCCAGCTCGGCCACGCGCCCCCGGATGGACCAGGCGACGCCCATGCGGCCGTCGGCGAGCGCCTCGTCCAGGCGCCCGTCCGGGATGCCCGGCCCGTCGTCCCTGATGCTGACGGTCACCGTGCCCTCGCCGGACTCCACCAGCACCCAGGCCCGGGCCCCCGGGCCGCAGTGGGCGCGGACGTTGTCCAGGGCCGCACCGACCGCCGCCGCGGCCTCCTGAGCCACCGTGGCCGGCAGCACCAGCGGGGTCGCCGGGGTGGACACCGTGACCTCGGGCGAGCCGTACCGCAGCAGGAGGGAGCGCAGGTCCGTCGCGCCCGAAGCCGGCGGGCCGGCCGTGATGAGATCGCGCAGGGCGGCCTCCTGCTCGCCCGCCAGGCGCCCCAGCTCGGCCGCCTCGCCACCGATCTGCCGCCCGCGCCGTTGAACCAGCGCCAGGACCTGTAAGACCGAGTCGTGGATGTCGCGGGCCAGCCGGTCGCGCTCGCGCTGGGCGGCCTCCATCTCGATGGCCCGCTGCATGCGTTCCTCGGCCTGCCTGGCCAGCCGGGCCACGTGGCCGACCACGACGCCCGCCAGGAAGAGCAGGACGGCGCCGTTGATCAGGATGGGCGCCTCATGGGTGCGGACGCGCAGCCACAGGTCGCCCGCCGCGACGACGGCCGCCGCCACCGCGCCCAGCCGCCTGCCCCCGTGCACGGCCCAGGCCAGCACGGGACCGGCCACCCAGGTGGCGGGGACGGGCATGGTGCCCTGCGCGCCCTGGCTGGCGCCTTCGACGTACGGGGAGGCGAGCAGGCACGCCATCGTCACCAGCAGGTCGATCGCCAGCAGCGGCCACCGGCGCAGGGACTCGGCCGAGTAGGCGAACGTCGCCCCCGCCGTCCACAGCGCCATCACGCCGATGACCAGCCAGCCCAGCACCGGGTGCTCGTAGCCGCGGTACTGGGCCATCAGCGCGGCCGCGTACACGAGCGACGCGATGCGGAAGACCGCGATCGCGCGCCAGAACGGCCCCTCGATAGCCATGAGTCCCTCTCATGTTTTCCGACAGGGAGGGTTGACAGATAGTCGTGGTATCCATGCGAATGGGACATGTCGGATGAAACAATCCGGGGACCCCTAATTTCAAGGAACCGATAGATGACCACCGCTGTTAATCATTTCACCTACGGTCTGCTGACGCCGTTGCTCGCCTACGTGATGTCGTGCATCGGCTCGATGCTCGGCCTGCGGCTCACCGCACAGGCGCACGCCTCGCGCGGCGGTGCCCGGGTGCGCTGGCTGCTCGGCGCGGCCATCTCGATCGGCGGCACCGGCATCTGGGTCATGCACTTCATCGCCATGATGGGTTTCCAGGTGCAGGGCACCCAGATCAAGTACGACGTGTGGCTCACCGCGGCCTCGGCTCTGGTGGCCATCGTGGTCGTGGGCACCGGTCTGCTCCTGGTCTCGTACGGTGGCGGCCGGGTCCTGGCGCTGCTCGGCGGCGGCCTGCTGACGGGTCTCGGCGTGGCCTCCATGCACTATCTCGGCATGTACGCGATGAACATGTCCGCCCACGTCTCCTATGACCGCGTCACCGTGGCCGCCTCTGTCGTCATCGCGGTGGTGGCCGCGACAGTGGCGCTGTGGTTCACGCTTCGGGTCAAGAAGACCATCTGGATCACCCTCGCCGCCCTCGTCATGGGCGTCGCCGTGTCGGGTATGCACTACACCGGCATGTACGCGATGCATGTCACGGTCGACGCCGAGCCCGGCATGGTCTCCGGTGCCGACGCGCTCGACTTCCTCGTGCCCCTCATGACCGTGATCAGCCTGATCACGCTGACCATGCTGCTCATGGTGATCCTCTCGCCGTCGGAGGAGGAGCTGCACGAGGACGCGGAGCTGGTGGCCAAGCTGGAGCTGCGCCGTCGTACCGCTCAGCAGCAGCAGCAGCTCACCTATCCCGCGCCGGTCGCGCCGATGCCCCAGCCGCGCCAGCCCATGCAGGCACGCAGAAGAAGGTAGTTGCGCGGGCGACAACTCCCTGTTCATACTCCCTTATCGGTGCGTAACGGATGGGTGGGGGTCATGTCGCCGATCGATCATTTCTCTTTTGGGCTCTTAACGCCCGTTCTCGCGTACATCATGTCCAGCGTGGGCTCCATGCTGGGACTGCTGCTGACCTCGAGAGCCCGCCTGGCCGGCGGGCGCGAGGGCAGATTCTGGCTGGTCGGGGCGGCCCTCGCGATAGGCGGCACGGGCATCTGGACCATGCACTTCATCGCCATGCTGGGCTTCTCGGTGGCCGGTTCGGTGATCCGCTACGACGTCCCGCTCACCGCCCTGTCCGCGTTCATCGCGGTCGTGGTCGTGGGGATGGGGCTGTTCCTCGCCTCTTATGGCGGCGAGCGACTGGGGTTCCTGCTCGGCGGCGGCGTCCTGACCGGATGCGGCGTGGCGAGCATGCACTACCTCGGCATGGCCGCTATGAACATGTCCGCCCACGTCTCCTACGACCCGGCGATCGTCTCCTTCTCCGTCCTGATCGCGATCGCGGCGGCGACCGTGTCGCTCTGGTTCACGCTGCGGGTCAGGGGCGCGCTCAAGATCGGCGGTGCGGCGCTGGTCATGGGCGTGGCGGTCTCGGGCATGCACTACACGGGGATGTACTCGATGTCGGTGACCACGCACCCGGAGCTGGAGCCCCTCTCCGGGGCCAGGGCGATCGACCTTCTCCTGCCGCTGATCGTCGGTATCAGCGTGATCACCGTGGGCCTGCTGCTCACCATCATCCTGTCGCCCTCGGAGAAGGAACTCCGCAGCGAGGCGGCGTTCAGGGCGCGGCTGCGCGACAACGACGAGGGCGTGCCGGAAGTGGATCTCTTCGGCACGCCCCGCGGTTGAGCTATCTCCTAGGTACGGCTTGCGGCGCGTAGTGGGCCGCCGACTAGAGCGTGTACGAAGTTCGGATCTTCAGGCTGGCCGGAGGCTTCGGATCCATAAGACGGCTCCGCGTAGGTGCAGGCCGGCCAGATAGCTGTCG
>NZ_JBFAMX010000888.1:0-3169 GCF_040659615.1 Nonomuraea sp. NPDC049784 | reverse complement strand
GGACGCCGTCGGCGTCTTCGGCGGGCTCGCCCGCGCTGTCCAGCGGCCGTTCGGCGCCGAGCAGGTACAGCCAGCCGGAATGGCCGGTGACCAGCAGGGCGCCGGTGCGTCGGTCGCCGATCCACTGCCAGGGCGGCGTGGGGATAGCGTGCAGTGCGGAGTCGATGTGCTGCAGCCGGTCGCCGGTCATGGGCTCACTCACGGGCACCGCCCACAGCTGTCGCAGGCGCGGCGGTGGTGCGCACGGTCGTGTGATGTATCGGGGTCCTCCCATAGACGGGGGTCGGCGAGGCAACGCGGCCGCGTCGGTACGTGTTGTGCTGAACGCGGCGGCCGAGAGGGATGGCGGGCCCGGACGCCCGCGAAGGGATGCATTCGTGGGGGAAGAGCGTCCGAACCCGGCGTACGATCGAGCGCCAGCCAAGCGGGTTCCGAGGATCAGATGGGGTGCGGCTCCCGCACGGCGCTGCGGCGAATAGGCGGAGGATGCTTCAGCTGGAGGCCCAGCCCACGAAGAGCCAGCCCTCTGGGCTGCCGTTCTCTCCCTTGATGGGGATCGCTCCGGCTGGCCCCCACTTATCGAGGATCCGCGGGTCGTCCTTCCTGAGGAGCTGGTCGGCGAGTGCTGTCGCTTCGGTTTCGGTCATGGGCTCGCTGGCGACGATGACGAAGTCGTCCTTCTCAGCGATCGTTCCGGTGTATCCGCGGTGGCCGTAGTCGTATCTGGCCTGTTCGACCGCAGCATCGAACGCCTCCTCGGCTGTTGCGCCTTGCCGCGGCCCGGTGGTGAAGGGTGTGGCTCCCAAAGGGTTCTTTCTGTGAGAGGGGCTTTCGGCCCTACGCCGCCCGCGTCTGGGCACACCGTGGCACTGGGGCGGGTGGCCGGGGCCGGGGGGAGGAAGGCGAGGCTTGGCGGTCAGGGTGTGTCGTCGAGCACGACACGTCCGAAGGTTGATCGCGGCGGGCAGCAGGTGCCGTCAGTTGAACACCCGTTAGCGCACCAGGTGCACCGCTCGCAGGCGGCCGCCGCCATGGCGGAGCATGCTCCGGGGCCACAGGTGCAGCAGGGCGGTCGATGCTGCTCATCGAGGGCGGGGCACCCGGGATGGGCGAAGACGCAGGCGTGGATGCCCAGCGTGGTGATACCCCCGGGCTGGTAGGCGGCAGCGGCAAATCCTCGCGCGAGCGCGGCCAGCACACCTGAGGGTTTGCCGCCAGGGGTGGGGAACATGAGCCGGTCGGAGCGTTCGGCGATGGTCTGCGAGCATTCGGTGGCGATCGCCTGGCGTTCGGCGAAGCTCAGGGGGCGCATTTCGTGGATCGCTTGAGGGACAAGAGCCAGGAGCGGAGTCTGGAGCATCCAGGGCTCCAACTGCGCCTCCTTTCCGGGTGATGGCGCTGCGTTCAGACGGTGCGTGTGGTGGATGCCGCTCAGGCGGACGTTGGTGCGCTGCTCGGCCGCCCAGCAGTGCTCCGACATTTCGTGGCTGAGCGTGGTCAGCTCGCCCAGGGTGCCGAAGATGACGAACTCCTCTTCGTTGCCGACGTCGGCGATCACGAGGGCCTGCTCATTGGGTGGCTGTTCGTCGTCTTCGAGGAGGTAATCCAGCTGTCCAGCGGGGACGACCTCGAAGGCGACCTGGTCGGCGGTGGTGATGTGGGAGCGGACGCCCAGGGCGAACTCCTTTGAGTGCGAGGGTGGGTAGGAGAGCGCAGAACCGCGGTCCGCCTGGCTGCGACGAGCCACACGACGGGGCCTGCCAGCGGGCTGTCAGCCCTGGATCAGGTCAGCCGGGGATGCTTATCACGCGACCAGAGCCAGAGCGCGACGTGCAGCGGCCATGGTGCGGATCGTCTCGGCGGTGGCTTTCGCGGCGATCCGCGCGGGCGACCACATGGGGACGGGCTTGTCCTTGGTGAGGCTCTTTTCGTGGCGGCGCCGCTGGATGGTCTCGATGCGCGTGTAGGCGAGCTGGTAGACCCTCTGGCGGGCCTGCTCGGCATCGCGGGGGGCGGCGGCCTCCAGGTCGGCGGCGGCGAGCGCGGCGCGCATCTCGGCGAGCGACAGGTCTTGCTTGAAGGAGTGGCCCATCTCCTGCTCGGCCTGCATCAATTCGGCGTGCAGTCCAGGGCGGCGGGTGGTGGCGATGAGCAGGTCCTCGGTGGAGGCGAGCACGCAGAACGAGCAGGACAGGCGGGTCATCCCCCAGTCGTAGGCGGCGTGGGGGCGCAGCCCTGCTTCCTTGATCTGGTCCCACACCTGCTTGATCGTCCAGTCCCTCAGGGGGTGCCAGCGGTGGATGGTGCGGTTGCTGCTGGAGTGCGAGGTGTCCACGGCCAGGATGTCCATGCCTGCGCGCCGGCCGGACTCCTCTCCCCTGATGCCGAGCGCGTACAGGACCTGAATCGGGCGATCGGTGATGCCCAACTGCTCGCGCGCTTCGGTGACCAGTTCGGTGACGAGTTTCATCCCTTGCGACGTTTTCTGATCACTTGTGCACCAGCGCGCCGAACTGGACGGCCAGTTGCGGCGTTCGTGGACGAGCTGGTGCCACAGCCCTCCCAGTTCGCGGGTGCGGACGTGGAACTCGAATCCGTACTTGCCTGCGTGCTCGCGGGCAAGCTCTGCCACGCCTGGCCACTCGATCGGCTCCCCGGAGGGGGTGGTGCCGAGGTCGTTGTGGAGGACGACGACGCGGCCGGTGTAGCGCTGCTCCTTGATGAGCTTGGCGACGTACGCGAGCAGCGCCGCCGAGTCCTTGCCCGCGCTGCTGTTGATGATGATCAGGTCGTAGGCGAACAGGTTGACGAAGGAGGGCGGCGCCGGAGCAAACTCCGGTGCGTCGAGTGTGAGCTGCATCAGCGCCGGTCAAACGCTCTTGGAGCACGAGGCGGCAAGGCCTTCGAGGACGGGGCGCGGTGTGGAGCAGCACCTCGGCGAGGGGTCAAGCGCTGCGAGGGTGCCGGGTGGGCAATGTCCCTGACTGCCGGTGGGCCCGCTGAATTGGATGGCGACCGCGGCCTGGGCAGCGAGCGCAGCCGCTGCGGTCATTCCTTGCCGGGTTACACCAATCTTGATCAATGGGCGGCTGCCGGTGCGGGGGTTCGGCACGGACCGGGGCCTTGGCAGCAGGCAGCTGCGCGGGGGTTGTCCCACCGGCAGGTCGGG
>NZ_JBFAMX010000887.1:0-3171 GCF_040659615.1 Nonomuraea sp. NPDC049784 | reverse complement strand
TGGCCTGGATGTACGTCTGCCGCTCGTCGAAGCCGAGGAGGATGACGTCGATGCCCATAGCCCGGAGCTGGTCGAGGAAACCGGCCCCGTTGAAGAGCCCGGCAAGGGCGGGCGGTCCGTGGACTTCGGCGAGCGCACGGTGCCCGTGTTCGGCTCGGTCTCGGAGGCGATGGAGGAGACCGGGGCCGACGTCTCCGTGGTGTTCGTGCCGCCGCGGTTCACCGGCTCGGCCGTGGAGGAGGCCGTCGCGGCGGGCGTGCCGCTCTGCGTGGTCATCACCGAGGGCGTCCCCGTGCACGACACGGTACGCTTCCGCGCCCTGGCGAACGGCCGGACCAGGATCATCGGGCCCAACTGCCCCGGCCTGATCAGCCCGGGGCAGTCGTCGGCCGGGATCATCCCCGCCGACATCACCTCGGCCGGGCGCATCGGGCTGGTGTCGAAGTCGGGCACGCTGACGTACCAGCTCATGTACGAGCTGCGCGACCTCGGCTTCTCCACCGCCGTCGGCATCGGCGGCGACCCCGTCGTCGGGACCACCCACATCGACTGCCTCCAGGCGTTCCAGGACGACCCCGGCACTGACGCCATCGTCATGATCGGCGAGATCGGCGGCGACGCCGAGGAACGGGCAGCCGCCTACATCGCCGCGAACGTCACCAAGCCCGTGGTCGCCTACGTGGCCGGCTTCACCGCGCCGGAGGGCAAGACCATGGGGCACGCGGGCGCGATCGTGTCCGGCTCGTCCGGCACCGCCCAGGCCAAGAAGGAGGCCCTGGAGGCGGTCGGGGTCCGCGTCGGCCGCACCCCGTCGGAGACGGCCCGCCTCATGCGCTCGGCGGTCCCGTCGTGAACTTCGACGTCAACCTCTCCATTCTCTTCACGGACCTGCCGCTGCTGGAGCGGCCCGTCGCGGCGGCCAAAGCCGGGTTCGACGCCGTCGAGTTGTGGTGGCCGTTCGACGGGCCGGAGCCTTCAAACAAAGAGTTGGCGGCGCTGCGGCAGGCGATCGAGGACGCCGGCGTCCGGCTCGTGGGGCTGAACTTCGACGCGGGCGACATGGCCGCGGGCGAACGCGGGCTGCTGGCCAGGCCGGACGGGTCCGCCCGGTTCCAGGCCAACATCGACGTGGCGGTCCAGTTGGCGGGCGAGCTGGGCTGCGGGGTGCTCAACGCCCTGTACGGCAACGAGCCGGGCACCGACCGGGCACTGGCCGTGGCCAACCTGCGCAGGGCGGCCGACGCGGCGGCCGGCATCGGTGCGACCGTGGTCGTCGAAGCCCTCAACTCCCACGAGAACCCGAAATATCCCATCACGTCGTCTCGGGCGGCGTTCGAGCTGATCGACGAGGTGGACCGGGAGAACGTGGCCTTCCTGGCCGACCTCTACCACCTGCACCGGATGGGCGAGGACGTGCTCTCGCTCATCGACCGGCACAGCGCCAGGTTCGGCCACGTGCAGATCGCCGACGACCCCGGGAGGGGGCGTCCGGGCAGCGGGCGCATGCCGTACGACGAGATCTTCGCCCGGCTGGCGGCGGCGGGCTATCGCGGCCACGTCGGCCTGGAATACCGGCACGAGGGGCCGGGCGCGTTCGACTGGAGGCGGGCATGAACATCGGGTTCATCGGCTTGGGGATCATGGGCAGCCCGATGGCGGCGAACCTCCTCAAAGCCGGACATGTCGTGACCGGTTATGACGTGAGCGCCGAGCGGGTCGAACGGCTCGTCGCCCTGGGCGGCAAGGGCGCGTCCAGCGTGGTCGAGGCCGTCGGCGGCGTGGAGGCGATGATCACGATGCTGCCCGACTCGCCGCAGGTGGAGGAGGTCGCGCCGCTGGTCATCGAGTACGCCCGGCCGAACCTCCTCTACATCGACATGAGCACCATCAAGCCCGAGACCTCCCGCTGGGTCGCCGGGAAGGCCGCGGTCGCCGGCGTACGGGCGCTGGACGCCCCCGTCAGCGGCGGCGAGCGCGGCGCGATCGACGGCACTCTGTCGATCATGGTGGGCGGCGAGGCCGAGGACGTGGAGGCGGCCAGGCCGCTGCTGTGGCCGCTCGGCACGACGGTCGTGCACGTCGGTCCGGCCGGCGCGGGACAGACCGTCAAGGCGGCCAACCAGCTCGTCGTCGGCGGGATCTATGGGCTCGTGTCGGAGGCCATCGTGCTGCTCGAAGCCTCGGGCGTGGACCCCGTGGCCGGGCTCGACGTGCTCGCGGGCGGCCTGGCGGGCTCCAGGATTCTGGAGCTCAAGCGGCACACCATGGTCAAGCGGGAGTTCGCCCCCGGCTTCCGGATCGACCTGCACCACAAGGACATGGGCATCGCCGTCGCCGCCGCCCGAGAGGCCGGCGTCAGCCTGCCGCTCACCGGGCAGGTCGCCCAGCTCGTGGCCGCGGCCAGGGCGCAGGGGCACGGCTCGCTCGACCACTCCGCCCTGCTCAAGGTCGTCGAAAGGCTGAACGCGTGAACGAGCGAAGCGAGAGAACCAGAAGCACTGTAAGGTCGCCTCTTTTCGCGGGCGACAAAGGAGCCCGCGAAAAGAGGGTTCCGTGCATGGAGGCCGTGGTCGCGGTGCTGGAGTCGGAGGGGGTGGACACCGTCTTCGGCATCCCCGGCGCGGCCATCCTGCCGCTCTACGCCGCGCTCCAGCACAGCTCGATCAGGCACATCACCGTACGCCACGAGGAGGGCGGCACCCACGCGGCCGACGGCTGGGCCAGGGTGACCGGGAATGTCGGCGTCTGCATCGGCACCTCGGGCCCCGCCGGCACGAACATGATCACCGGCCTCTACACCGCCCTGGCCGACTCGATCCCGATGATCTGCGTCACCGGGCAGGCGGTGAGCTCCAAGCTGCACCAGGAGGCGTTCCAGGCGGTCGACATCGTGGAGATCGCCCGCCCGGTGACAAAGTGGGCGGTCCAGCTCAAGGAGCCCGCGCAGGCGCCGTGGGTGTTCAGGGAGGCGTTCAGGATCGCCCGCTCGGGACGGCCCGGGCCGGTCCTCATCGACCTGCCGCTCGACGTCCAGCGCAGGACCTGCCTGTACGACCGGGAGCTGGACGCGCCGCTGCCCGTCGAGGAGCCCGGGCCGCTGCCCAGGGCCGTGCGCAAGGCCGTGGACCTGCTGACCGAGGCCCGGCGGCCGATCATCCTGGCGGGCGGCGG
>NZ_JBFAMX010000886.1:0-3175 GCF_040659615.1 Nonomuraea sp. NPDC049784 | reverse complement strand
ACCAGCCCGTCGCCGCCGAAGGCCACAAGCGCGTCGGGGTGCTCGGCCACGGCGGTGCAGGCGCGTTCCAGCGCGTCGGCCGCGTCGTCGCCGACGATCACCGACAGCTCGGCCCCTCCGGCGCGCAGCCTGCGCGCCACGGGCTCGAGCATGCGCAGCGTGCGGCCGCCGCGGGCGGCGGGGTTGACGAGCAGGGCGAGTTGAGGGGACACGCCCGGAACTTATCGCCTATCGCGCCGAACCGGAATCCTCCTCGGGACGCTCGACGGCGGAGTCTTCCGCGAGCGGCGAGGCCTCGTCGTCGGGCAGGTGGGAGAAGTCCTCGGTGGCGGGCATGCGCTTCTCGCGCATGTACATGAAGAACTCGGCCAGGAAGTACAGCACGACCATGGGCGCGGCCAGCGCCATCATCGTCAGCGGGTCGCCACCGGGCGTGATGACCGCGCCGAAGACGAACATGGCGAAGACCACCCAGCGGCGGTTCTTCTTGACCGTGGCGTGGGGGAGCACGCCGATGATGTTGAGGAACACCAGCAGCAGCGGCAGCTCGAACGAGATGCCGAAGATGATGAGCATGATCAGCACGTAGTTGACATACTCGTCGATCTGGATGATGGCCACGGTGTCGCTCGGCGCGAACCCGAGCAGGATGGCCAGGCTGGTGTCCATGATCAGGTACGCCAGCACGGCGCCGATCGCGAACAGCGGGATCGCCAGCCCGAGGAAGGCGATCGAGTAGCGCTTCTCGTTGCGGTAGAGGGCCGGGGTGACGAAGGCCCAGATCTGATAGAGCCAGACGGGTGAGGACACGACGACGCCGACCATCGCCGAGACCTTCAACGTCAGGAAGAACGACTGGAAGATGCCGCCGTAGGTCAGCGTGCACTCGCCGACACGCAGCTGCTGGGCCTGCGGCGTCTCACAGAACGGCTCCTTGATGAACGCCCAGACCGGATCGAAGACGATCCACCCGACGATGATGCCCACGACGACGGCGATCGCCGCGATGAGCAGCCGGTTGCGCAGCTCGCGCAGGTGCTCCATGAGGGGCATGCGGCCCTCGGGGTCACGCGAGGGCTCAGTCGACCGTTTGAGCAGCGCCATCTAACAGTCCAGGTGACGAGGAGGGATGGGGTCAGGCGTGCTTGTCCGCCTGGGCGGCGCTGGCGCGCAGCCTGGCGGCCTGCTCCTCCAGCTGCCTGGCCTGCTCCTCGGCGGAGAGCGCGGGCGCGGCCTGGATCGGCTGCGGCTGCGGCTGCGCGGGCTGCGGCTGGGCGGGGGCGGGCTGCGCCTGGGCCTGGACCGTGTGTTCGTCGTCGTCCTCGCGGAGCTTGGCCGTCTCGGACTTGAAGATGCGCAGCGACCTGCCGACGCCGCGGGCCATCTCGGGCAGCTTCTTCGCACCGAACAGCAACACGAGCACCAGCGCGATGATCAGAAGTTCGGGGACTCCGAGATTCGACATGAAACGCCCTTTTCTAGCGAGTGCCTGTTTCAGCCACGATCGTACGCTGCCTGGGGCGTGGTCTCATCCCCTCGGCCCGTCAATCTGGCCCGCCTCGGCTCAAGCTGGGCCGTCGCCTCGGCGATTTCCCTTTTCAGAGTACGTGCCGCCGTGACGACGCGGGCACCCGCGAATCCGAGCACGGCCAGCCCGCCCGCGCACAGCCCGATCGCCACGTAGATCCACGTCATGACTGGTGAGCGTACAGGGCCAGGGCGCGCTCGGCCTCCTGCCGTACGGTCTCGGCCATCTTGGGCGGTGAGACGACCCGGCCGGTGTCGCCGAGGCGCAGCGCCAGCTTGAGTATCCAGTCCTCGTCGCGGGCCCGCAGCGCCACCCGCAGCCGTCCCTCGCCCAGCTCGGTGACCTGCTCGCACGGGTAGTACTCGGCCACCCACCGCCCGGCGGCGCTGAGCTCCAGCTCGACCAGCTCGTCGGTGGGCGAGGGCCGGAAGACGCCCTGGGTGACGTCGATGGGCTCGGCCTCCGCCGGCGGGTCGGCGGGCACGTCGAGCACGTCCACGCCGAGCATCCGGTCGAGCCGGAACAGCCGCATCGCCTCGGCCCGGTAGCACCATCCCTCGAGGTAGGTGCGGCCGTCCACGACCACGATCCGCATGGGGTCGACCTCGCGCGGCGTCACCTCGTCGCGCCCGGGCACGTAGTAGCGCAGCGACAGCCGCCGGCCCCTGGTCAGCCCCTCGCGCACGCGCGGCAGAGCGTCGGGCGCCGCGTCCACGTCCACCGCGAGCTGGCTGCTGACGGTGGCGGCGCCCTCGCCCGCGGCCCGCTCGAGCTTGGCCATCACGCGAGGTAGCGCGTCCCCGGGCACCTCGTTGGCAGGCAGGGCGAGTTCGGGGGTGGCGGCGAGCATGCGCAGCGCGACCAGCAGCGCGCTGGCCTCGTCGATGCCGAGCCGCAGCGGCCTGGCGATGGTGTCGGCGTTGTCGATGATGATCTCGCCGCCGTCCCAGGACACGTCGATGAGGTCGCCCGGGGTGTGCCCGGGCAGACCGCACATCCACACGAGCTGCAGGTCGTCGATGAGCTGCTTCTCGCTCAGCCCGAACACCGCGGACACCTCGCCGACCTGCGCCCCCGGGTGGGACATCAGGTACGGCACCAGCGCCAGCAGCCTCGGCAATCTGTCGGCCGAGCCGGTCATGATGCCATTGCCCCTTTCAGTCGGCGGATGACGGCCTCGCGGGCGTCCGGCGGCTCGACGACCTCCACGTCGGAGCCGAGGCTCGCCATCCAGCCGGCCAGGCGTTCGGGGTCGGAGAAGGTCAGCTCGGCCTCGTCCCACCCGCCGTCGGCCTCGCGTACGGCCCTGGCGAGCTGGCGCAGCCCTTCGCACGTCCCCCTGCGTACGCGGACGACGGCCACCCGCTCGTCCGTCGAGTCGTCGGGGAAGCCGACCATATCCCGCAGATCGACCCCTTCGGGCACCTCGAACGCGCCCGCCCTGCCCAGTACGGCGACCTGCCCGGTGATCCGGCTGAGCCGGAAGACGCGCGGCGCGTCCCTGTCGCGGTCGAACCCGGCGATGTACCAGCGGCCGTTGCGGCTGACCACGCCCCACGGCTCCACGGTGCGGGCGCGCACGTTCTCGCTGCCGGCGCCGCGGTAGTCGAAGCGCACCACGCGCCGGTCGCGCACGGCCTCCCACAG
>NZ_JBFAMX010000885.1:0-3175 GCF_040659615.1 Nonomuraea sp. NPDC049784 | reverse complement strand
GCAGCTCGTTGCGGCCGTATTGCAACAACCGCCGCTGCGCCCCCGCGGTCGACAGCCCGCGACGCGAACTGCGTAGATCACGTAGGAGCAGCTCAGCCGCCTCTTCCGGATTAACTCCGGGAGGCTGGATCCACGGCTGATGCCGGCTCCTCATCGGCACTGCAGGCTACGAAGTGGGAGACGGTGAGCAGTCGCGCGACCTACTACCGTCCGCCTCCCGACCCGCGCGCACGCCCGGCGTGGACAGAGCTTCGCCGGGCGGAGTATCTGCCGGGCCCTGTCTGCGGAATGACTCGTAGACATCGAGCAACACCCGTCGCTGCCGCATGGTGATGGTGACATCGGCCAGAATGGCGGCCGGGACACTCCGATACTTGCGGCCTGCGATGACTTCGAGCTGTGCGCAGAGCATTTGGGCCGACATACGCAAGCCGTTGGCGAGTGGACGAAGGATCAAAGCGCACGGCGACCACCAAGCGCGCCTAGCCCGGCTCCAACCAGAGGCGAACACCTTGGCCGGCGTGCAGGTTGGCGTCAAGAGCGGCGCTTGGAGGAACGCGAGCCGTCCCGAAGGGCCGTCCGACCCGCTATCGACAGAGCGGCGACAACGGCGACGACCGCAGCCACAATGATCGTCTTACGCATGACTTCCCACCTCGATCACAGATTGTGATGCTCGATTGCGATCTGTAGTATTGCCGATCCGATCGATCTGAAGCCCGCGTCTTTCCCTGGATTCGTCAAATAGGCAATCAGGACCTACGCCACTTCGACGGCATCGCATGAGCGGGTGATGCGGAACCAGGCCCCGTACATCTCCTGGTCCTTGCGGAGATCCCAAGCACCTGGTCGCCACCTGAGGTGGCGTCTGCTTGGCGATCGTGATCGATGCGATCACCTTCGGAACCTGGGCCGGCTCCACGGCGAACCGCTCACGTTCAGGATCAAGGGCACCGACTTCGGTGTGGTGGACCCACACGAGCCGCTTGTCCCCGGCGCGCAAGCACGACGTTCACGCGCGACTTCGTCTTACGGACATCGACGGCGCGTGAATTCGACCACGGCCACCGGGCAGTGCGCTCGTTGCAGGACCCCATGGCTGACGGAGCCCAGCATCGCGGAGGTGAACCCGCCGAGCCCGCGCGAGCCCACCACCACGAGATCGGCCGCCCGTGACGCCGCGGCCAGGGCCGGAACGGGGTGCTCGCGGACGATCGACTCGATCAGCTCGATGTCGGGGTACTTCTCCCGCCAGGGCATCAGGCGCTGCCCGATCTCAGCGGCCTCGTCGACCTGCAACGGCCCGTACCCGGCTGGGTGCGGAGCCGTGACCGGGTATCGCCTGCCGTACAGCACGCGAAGGCGCGCCCGGCGAGCGGCCGCCTGCGCCAGGGCGTACTCCAACGCCATGTCCGCGCACGGTGAGCCGTCATAGCCCGCCACGATCTCGCCACTGCCGTCGCGCGGGAGCCTCCTGACGACGACCACGGGGCTCTCGGCGTACCCGGCGAGGCCGAGCCCGACCGAGCCGAGCACCAATCCGGCGAAGCCACCCAGTCCCCTGCTGCCCACCACCACGGTGTCGGCCGTCTCGGACTCGGTCTTAAGCCGCTCGATCACCGCACCGGTGACCAGGGCCATCGAGATCCGAGTGGCAGGGGCGAGCTCATGTGCCCGCTCGGCCGCACTCGCGAGCAGCCTGTCGCACCGCTCGGTCAGGGTCTCCTTGTCGCTGGAGGCGCTGAGCGGGTGCTCGGCCAGCCAAGGCTCGCGTACGTGGACGATGCGCAACGGCACGCCCCTGCGTTCGGCGTCGTCGGCCGCCCAGGCGAGCGCCGACCACGCGGTCCGCGAGCCATCGATTCCCACGACGATCGCTGTGTTCATCATCGACCTTCTTCACAGGTGCCGAGCGCCAGCAATGTCACGGACGGCGAGAGCGACCCGTGGGCGGGCTCGGAGCAGTGCAGCCCGATGAACTTCCGTGTCTGGTTCCCCGGCTGTGCAGCGCACTTTCGTCGACCGTGAGTTCGACGTCGTTGTCCACATCTCCAGCCCACGTCCGGCGGGACCGCGCCTCCAGGGGAGAAAGTCCCTTTATGCCAGGGACCATCGGCATTCACGGGTTACTGGATCGAATGCCCGGTCGCCACATCCTGCAGGCTTACTCGGGGACGGGGAGCCGCGGCGCCGGGAACAGATCGCCGACCAGCAAGGTCGCCTCGTGCATGGCGATGGCGAGGATGTCGTCGTCGGTGGCCTCGGTGCCCTGGGCGGCGAGCACGGCGTTGTGCACGCTGAGCAGGGCCATGCGTATGCGCAGCCGCTCCGTCAGCTGCGCATCGGGGCCGAGGAGGAGCTGCGTGGCCCTGTCGACCCGGTCCAGCGGGCCGCCCTGCCGCAGCGGCATGACCGTGCGCAACGCGGCATGGTTGGCGGCGGCGAACCGCATGGTCCGCAGCCCCTGCCTGGCACCCTGGGCGATCCAGCGACCCAGGAACTCCGAAGACAGCTCGGGAGTGAGCGGCTGACTTGCGGCCCAGTCCAGCAGGTCGTCGAGCGCGCGCATGTTCTCCTGGAAGAGGCTGAGGATGATCGCCTCTTTACTGTCGAAATGGTAGTAGAGCGCCGCCTTGGTGATGCCGATCTGCTCGGCGATCTCGCGCATCGAGGTGGCGTCGTAGCCGCGCTCGGTGAACAGCGTCAGCGCGGCCCGCTGGATGTCGGCCCGCGTCTGGCTGCCCCTACGTCGCGGGGCCGTCGCCTGCTGTCTCTCTGTCATCGCTCTTCCTTGCTCCCAAGCTCGGCTTCTCAGAGTTTACCTCCACTTGCTTACCGGCCGGTCAGCAAGTATCTTACTAACCGGCCGGTAGGCGAGGTTGCCGTGGCAGAGCCCGTGATCGCGGGTCAGGCGGTCGCCTGCGCGAGGACACCGATGAAAGCGACCCGCACGTGACCGGGCGTCTGCCGACCTGACATGGCCGAAGGCGACTGCGATCGCCGTGATCGAGACAGGAAGGGCCGATATGGGTTTGCGAATTGTGGGGGCGGGGCTTCCGCGTACGGGGACGACGTCGCTGAAGGGAGCGCTGGAGCGGCTGCTCGGGGCGCCCTGCTATCACATGCGGGAGTTGTTCGGGCGGCCGGACGACGCCGCGGTCTGGCGCGACGCCTG
>NZ_JBFAMX010000884.1:0-3201 GCF_040659615.1 Nonomuraea sp. NPDC049784 | reverse complement strand
TGACGAGTTCGATCGCCGCGCCCAGTCCGCGGGAGACAAGAACGAGGCGCGCGACAACGACGACGATGACGAGGGCTGGCCGTCGGCGCTCGTCGGCGCGTGACAGGACAAGGGGCATCGTTCATGGCGGTGACCTTTCGCCCGGCGCTCGGGCAGCTTTACGATCCGATGCGCGAGCGACTGCCCGAGGCGATGACCTGGCGGCTGTCGCCGCAGGACGTGGAGTTGCTTATTGCGGTGCCAGGGCCGACGGCGGAGGAGGTCGGGGCCACGCATGGGCGGCTGGGCCGGGCCCGCTTCGCTTTCATCGAGCGGCCGAATGTGCTGGTGCTGTGCCACCGTTTCGGTACGGGCGGCTGGGGGGTGCAGCCGTGGCAGACCGTACGGCAGGACCACCCGGACCGCTACCCGCCCGGCCTGCCTGCCGCTGAGCGGTTTCCCATCCATGTCTATCTCGCCGATTCCCGGACCGGGCGGGTACTCGCCCATGGCCTGACGTCCTGGCCCCAAGAGTTCGCGGCCCCGTTGCAGGAGGCGATCGAGCGGCACGTGGCCGGCCCGCAGGATGACGCCGCTGCCGACGTTGAGCTGGAGGAGTTGCTGCAGCGCTACCCCGACAGCGGACGGCTGGTCCGCGATCGGGCCCCGTTCACCTGCACGGCCACGCTGGTTTCCGCACCGTAACCGGGCGCGGGAGGCAGGTGGTTACTGGCGCCTGCGGCCTTGACCTGGCTGGAGCGGGCGAGATCGCGCCTGTGGCTGAATCGTCGCCGTCAGCCGCTCCGCTTCGTCGTGCAGGGCCTCGATGAGGAGGAACTCCAGACGCAAGGTTTCCTCCAAGCCGTTCAGAACGTACACATGGGCCTCCCATCACAACAGACGCCCCAATAGCCACAAACGTTGACACATCGCGCGGCACCGCTCCTGAACCGGACGGGGCCAGGTAAGGCCCGCCGGTGAGCCCTCAAACCAAGGACGGACCGTCACTGGGGATCGGCGTAGGGGTTGACCTCGGCGTCGGTGAGGTCGAACCCTCCCTCCCACCGGCTGAGCTCGGGCCAGTTGTCCGGGCCTCCGACGCGGAAGCGGGAGTTCCACCGTGGCTGGGCAACGTTCCAGGCGTGCAGCTCGGGCTGGTCGACGGGGTCGTAGTCCATGCGGCGCCGGACGAACGTCTCGTCGTAGACGCAGAAGTTGCCCATATCGTCGCGGATCTCCTCCGGCAGCGTCACCACCCGGGTGATCTGGTCGGTGTCGGGATCGACCTCCACCATTACCGGCATGACGTAGCACACCCACCGGCGCCGCGGTGGACCGTCGCGTTCGACGATGACGATTCCGCCCTCCTCCTCGTCCAGGTCGTCGATGACCTCGTCCCACGCCGGGTGCATCTCCTCAGCCATCCGCGCATCCTTCGAAAGATCGCCAAACGGACAGGATCGCGCAGCCAGGCCGGGCACGGCGGACGATTCGCCGGGTCCCTGGGGTCTACCCCTCCTCCTCCAGGCCGTCGTCGGGGAGAGCGGGGATGTCGGGGATCTCGCCGAGCTGCCGCAGGCCTTCGGCCTGTGCAGAGGAAGAGATGGAGTAGCGGCCCAGGACGTTGAGGTGGGCGTGGCCGAGCGGGGATAGCCGGGCGGCGTCCTCATCCTTGACCGGGACGCCTTCGGCGCGCAGCTGGTCGACCGCGGCTGACAGATACCTCGAGTTCCACAGCGCGACCGCGTTGACGACGAGGCCCAGAGCCGGTTAATTGATCTTCTTGCCCTTCGCGGTACGCCTTGCGGATCTGACCACCTCCGCCGTGGCAGATCTTACGAGCGAGCCGGTGCCGGGACTCCTGAACGGTGAGCTACTCCACCTGACGCGCCACCGTCGCATACAAGCGCTCGTCGGCCTGCTCCCGGACGCTGGCCACCAGACGTTCCAGCACCGTCACCCCGGGCAGCAGCACCCGGTGCCGCCGCAGCCACGCCACCGACTGATCGAACAACGCCGTCGGCCCCTCGGCATGCGTCCAGGCCCGGCCATGCAGGAACGTCCGGAACCGCTTGGCCAGAACCCGCCCCTCCCACGATTCATGATCATCAAAGTCGTGGTAGCCGTAGGCATCCCGGATCATCCACGCGTGCTCATCTGCCGTCTTCAGCCGCTCCCCGTACCTCTTCACCTGCGAGGGATCGCCGATCCCCAACTGCTCGGCCAGATAGTCCACCACCGGCCACGGCACCGCCAAAGGATCCTCCAGGAACAGCCCCTTGAAACGGACCGTCCCAATCTGGACGGCCACGCCCAAGCGATGCGAGTCCTGGCGTGACTTGGCGATCACGTCCCGATCGAACGCGTCCAGGAAGAAGAACTTCTCCAGATCCGACATTGACGGCAGCTCCTCGAACGCCGTATGCGCCCTGACCTGGTCGTCAGACAAAACCCCACAGGCATGGGTGACAACGGTAGAGATATCACTGATCACCGTCAAAGCGACGATCACGCCATATGCCCGAATTTCGAAGCTGAAACGATCACACACCGAAACCGGACGTCATATTCCGCGCAAGATCATTCTCAGCGCCAACGGCTGTTCCCGGGTTCCTCGACCCCGATGAAAGCCCAGAGTTCCGGCGAACCCAAGGGTCGACGTTGGACGGTTGGGGTGGTCTGGGAGGCATACATCCTTGGGTTCGTCGGTACTCAAGGCCGCCCACGAGCAGCCGATCCTGTCAGCGGCACCGGGCGGTGTCCAGGTCCTGGCGATGGCGATCGACCTGGCCCGGCAAGCTATTGGGGCGCCTGAGCTGGCGTACGTGGCCAGCCCCCGCGTGAGCAGGCGTCCCGTGTCAGAGTGCCCACTCGGCACCGGACCGAGCCGTCCCCGGCCGGGGACGGTACGCGCCGCCTAGTCTTCACCACCGCTACGAAGACCTCAGCAACGAAGGAGAAGCTTCACCGATCCCGAAGTTTCCTCAACCACCGAGGTGGCGTGTTCTCCAGAAAGAACGCCCAGGTCCTGGGGCTGATCGTGTCACAGAGCCCGTACACGAACTGTTGGGTTATTCCTTAACTCGCCGACCAGCAGGTGGCGGCAACCCAAGGTGGCCTGATCTCGGGGAGGCTCACCCCGAAGTGTGGACACCGGCTGTTATGCGGCGAGCAGCACTCTAGCGGTGGTCTGGTGCTCGTAGTCGATCGGGCTGAGGTAGC
>NZ_JBFAMX010000883.1:0-3208 GCF_040659615.1 Nonomuraea sp. NPDC049784 | reverse complement strand
ACGCCGACACGGCCAGCGCCAGCGCCAGCACCGCGGCGGCCGCCACCGTGAGCCTGAACCGCAGCCCCTGCCGCCGCCACCAGACGAGCGGGGAGTCAGCCACCGTCGCCCGCCAGCCGGTAGCCCGCGCCGCGCACGGTCTGGAGCGCGTTCCTGCCGAACGGGGCGTCGATCTTGCGCCGCAGGTAGCCGACGTACACCTCGACGACGTTCGGGTCGGTGTCGAAGGTGTCCCACACGTGCTCGAGGATCTCAGCCTTCGACACGACCTCGTCCCGCCGCCGGATCAGATACTCCAGCAGCGCGAACTCCCTCGGAGTCAGCTCGATCGCGTTCCCGTCCCGCTCGACCCTGCGCCGCGCCGGGTCCAGCGACAGGTCGCCCGCCACCAGCACCGACGGCCGCCGCCCCGAGTCGCGCCGCAGCAGCGCCCGCAGTCTGGCCACCAGCACCACGTACGAGAACGGCTTGGTCAGGTAGTCATCGGCCCCCAGGTCGAGCCCGTCGGCCATGTCGTATTCGCCGTCCTTGGCCGACAGCATGAGGATCGGCACCCAGTTCTCCTCCGCGCGCAGCTGCTTGCACACGTTGTAGCCAGACAGCCTGGGCAGCATGATGTCGAGCACCACGACGTCGTAGTCGCCGTGCCTGGCAGCATGGAGCCCTTCCTCGCCGTCGTGGGCGAGGTCCACCGCGAACCCCTCAGCTTGGAGTCCCCGCTGGAGCGCGGCGGCCATCCGCCGCTCGTCCTCGACGACAAGTACTCTCATGTGGCAATTCTCCTGTTCCTGCCCTGAGACAACGCTGAGAAGGCTGAGAGCCGTCTCAGACAGTCTCAGGTCTGCCACAGGATGCATCACGCAGGCTCTGAGCATCGACATACCGTTAAGGAGTGAGATGCGCAGAGGCACGTTCGTGAGGTGGGGAGTGCCGATCGCGGCCGCGGCCGTGATCGGAGCCGCGATCGGCGCCGGCCCCGTCATAGCCGCGGTGAGCGGCGACCCGGTGCTGCCGGAGCGCTCGGCCCAGCAACTGCTGGCCGACGCCGTGGCGGCGACCGGCAAGGAAGGCGGCATCCCGCCGATGTCCGGCACCGTGCAGCAGACGGCCTCGCTCGGCCTGCCGGCGCTGCCGCAGACCGGCGAGGCGTCGCCGCTCAACCTGCTGTCCGGCTCGCACGAGGTGAAGGTCTGGTACGGCGCCAAGGACAAGCTGCGGGTGGCCATGCCGACCCAGCTGAACGAGACCAACCTGATCGTGAACGGCGACCAGGCCTGGTATTGGGAGAGCGCCACCAACACCGCCACCAAGGTGACCATCAAGGCGGGCACCAAGGCAGGTATGGCGCAGGAGCACAAGCTGCCCACGCCCCAGCCGACCGACCTGACCCCGCAGCAGGTGGCCGAGCGGCTGCTGGCCAACGTCGACCAGCACACCGCGGTCCGTGTGATCAACACGGCCGAGGTGGCGGGCCGGCCGGTCTACCAGCTCGTGCTGGCGCCCAAGGACGCGGGCTCGCTGGTGCAGGAGATCCGCATCGCACTTGACGGCGAGACGTACGTCCCGCTGCAGGTGCAGGTCTACGCCAAGGAGTCGGCCGAGCCGGCGTTCCAGGTCGGGTTCACGCAGGTGACGTTCACGCCGCCGGCGGCCGAGAACTTCACCTTCACCCCGCCCGCGGGCGCCAAGGTGGAGGAGAAGACACTCGGTACGGACCTCGGCCAGGGCGCGGAGCAGCGCGCCGAGCACGCCAAGGACGTCGCCGGCCAGGCGAAGGTCGTGGGGCAGGGCTGGACGACCGTGGCGGTCGTTCCGTTCTCGCTGTCGGACCTCGCCGGCGGCGCGGGTGACAAGACCGCGACGCCGTCCGACTCGCGTCAGGGCGCCGATCCGAGCGCGCTGGCCGACAGCGTGCTGAAGTCCGCCACCCCGGTGAGCGGCACGTGGGGCTCCGGCAAGCTGATCAAGACCAAGCTCGTCACCGCCCTTCTGACCGACGACGGCCGCCTCCTGGTCGGCGCGGTCACCCCGGAGGAGATCGTCAAGGCGGCGGGCACCAAGTGACCGCCGTCATGCAGGAAGCGGGGGCGCCCTTCGGGGCGGCCCCGCCCTCCGGGATGAACACCGGGGAATTCGCGATCGTCACGGAGGGCCTGACCAAGCGGTTCCGCGGCGGCCAGGTCGCCGTGGACACGCTGGACCTGGCCGTCCCGCGCGGCTCGGTGTTCGGCTTCCTGGGGCCGAACGGCTCGGGCAAGACCACCACGATCCGCATGCTGCTCGGCCTGATCGCGCCGACGTCGGGCGAGTACTCCGTGCTCGGCCTGCCGCTGGCTCAGGCCCTGCCCAAAGTGGGGGCGCTGGTCGAAGGGCCGGCCTTCTACCCGTACCTGTCGGGCTCGGCCAACCTCATGCGCTTCGACGCCGCCGACCCCACCGCTCCGCGCGGCACCGCCAGGCGGCGGATCGCCGAGGCGCTCGAGCGCGTGGGCCTGACGGCCGCGGCCGGCAAGCGCTACCGCAACTACTCCCTCGGCATGCGCCAGCGCCTGGCCATCGCCGCCGCCCTGCTGGGGCCGCGCGAGCTGCTCATCCTGGACGAGCCGACCAACGGGCTCGACCCGCAGGGCACGCGCGAGGTCCGCGCGCTGGTCAAGGAGATCGCCGCCGACGGCACGACCGTCTTCGTCTCCTCGCACCTGCTGGCGGAGGTCGAGCAGATGTGCACGCACGCGGCGATCATGCGTACCGGGAAGCTCGTGGCGCAGGGCACGATCGCCTCGCTGAGCGGCGGGGTCGTGGCGCGCGTCAGGGTGGAGACCCCGGACGTGGCGGACGCCGCGCGGGTGCTCGGCACGCTCGGCCTCGCCGACGTGCGGCCCGCGAGCGGGGAAGTGACGGCGGAGCTGGGCGGGCACGCGCCGGAGCGGATCAACGCCGCGCTGGTGGGGGAGGGCGTGGCCGTACGCGGGCTGGCCGTGCTGCGGCCGAGCCTGGAGGACGTGTTCGTCGGACTGACAGGGGAGGGCTTCGATGTCGACGGCTGAGACGGCGGGGACCTTGGGGCCGGCCACCTCGGCTCGGGTGTCCGCGGCTGAGACGGCGGGGACCTCGGGGCAGACCACCTCGGCCGCGGCCTCCGCGGCCTCCGCGGCCTCTGCGGCCTCTGCGGCCTCTGCGGCCTCTGCGGCCTCTGCGGCCTCTGCGG
>NZ_JBFAMX010000882.1:0-3213 GCF_040659615.1 Nonomuraea sp. NPDC049784 | reverse complement strand
CTCCTGTCGCGCACCGCGTACGGCCGGGCCGTCGAGGGCCCCGGGTTCCACCTCGACGTGCCCCGCCTGGTGGCGGCCGGGTACGCGGTCGCCATCCAGGACGTGCGCGGCACGGGCGCCTCGCAGGGCGAGTTCCGGTTCATCAGGGGCGAGGCGGCCGACGGTTACGACGCGGTCCGGTGGGCGGCGAACGCGCCATGGTCCGACGGAAATGTCGGGATGTACGGGGACTCGTACCTCGCCATCACCCAGCTCCTCGCGGCCCAGGAGCGGCCGGAGGGCCTCAGGGCCATCGCGCCGCACGTCTCCCCCGCCGGCCTGTACGAGTGCGTCTACCAGCCGGGCGGCGTACCCAACCTCAACATCATCCTCACCGTCAGCGCGATGGTGCTGGCCGTGGACGAACTGGACCGCCGGATCGCGCTCGGCACGGCCACGGAGGAGGACAAGGGCAGGTACCTGGCGGCCATCGGCCTGCCTGACAGATTCGGCGAGCGTATGAAGGAGCTGTCGGAGCGGCTGCCGCTCGGCGACCAGCCGCTGCTGGCGGACCTCGTGCCCTTCTACTCGACGTGGATGGGCACCCCCGACCCCCTCGACCCGCTCTGGCGTGACGGGGTCGTCGACCACTCCCGGATCGAGGTGCCCGCGCTGGTCAGCACCGGCTGGTACGACTACTTCCGCGACGGCTCCATCGAGCACTACGAGCGGCTGCGCGGCGAGTCGCGGCTGATCGTGGGCCCGTGGACGCACTTCACACATGACCGGGGCATCTGCGGGCGTGACTACGGCGACCAGGCCAGCCAGGAGGCCGTCGACTGGACAGGGGCGCACCTCGACTGGTTCGACCACTGGCTGCGCGGGGAGCCGATGCGCGACCAGGCCCGCGTGAAGATCTTCGTGATGGGCGACGACGCCTGGCGGGACGAGGAGGACTGGCCCATCGCGCGGGCCCGGAGCGTGCCGTACCACCTGGGCTTCAACGGAGTGCTGAGCACGATGCCGGTGGCGGGCGGCTCCGCCGAGTTCGTCGGCGACCCCGGCGACCCGGTGGCGACTTTGGGCGGCGCGGTCATGTCGTTCGAGGCGTTCGGCCCGCTCGACCAGCGGCCGCTCGACGAGCGCGGCGACGTGCTGCGTCACCAGAGCGAGCCGCTCGGCGCGCGGGTGGAGGTGAGCGGCGAGGTGGAGCTGGTCGCGCGCGTCTCCTCGACCGCCGCGAGCGCGGACGTGACGGCCAAGCTGATCGACGTCCACCCCGACGGGCGGGCCGAGCTGCTGACCGACGGCATCGCGAGGGTGAGCGACCTGGAGCCCGGCGAGGTGCGCGAGGTCACGGTACGGCTCGGCGCCATCTCGAACGCGTTCCTGCCGGGCCACCGGATCAGGATCGACGTGGCGGGTTCGAACTTCCCCCGGTTCGGCAGGAACATGGAGAAGGGCACCACCACATTGCACGGCCCCTCCTACGTCGTGCTGCCGACCATCCCGTAGACCTCCTGCCGAGACATGGCCGCGCCCTTGGCGAAGCACTCGTCGAAGTGCTCGTCACCGAGCGCGGCCCTGGCCTTTTCCAGGCCCTCCGAGGTGTCGAACGAGGTGTCGCGCGGCTCGATCGCCGACGACGCGCCGAACAGCACGGCCGCCCGCTCCTGATCGCCCGCGGCCTGCGCGGCCAGCGCGAACCCGGCCAGCACCAGTGAGAGCACCGGCCTGTCGGGGCTGGTGGCCCCGAGCGCCTCGAGAGCCCGGCGGTGCTGCTCGAGCGCGGCGCCCAGCTCGCCGTTCCGTGCCAGCGCCCGGCCGTACGACGTGCTGAGCGAGGCGGTGAGCTGGGACATCGGCGGGCACTGCGCGAGCACGTCGAACAGCCCGCGATAGATCTCCAGGCCCTGGGCCAGATCGCCGCGCTGGCAGGCGTGCGCGGCCTCGGCCAGTCCGAGCAGCAGCCGCGTGAACGGCGCCGTCTCCCCGTCCACGCTCGCCCTGGCCCTGTCCAGATCCTCGTTCGCGCCGTCCAGGTCGCCGCCGCGCGCACGCAGCTCGGCCAGCCTGATCAGCGTGGAGATCGACTCGTCGGCGCCGACCCAGTCGCTGGTCAGCGACCACGTCTCGGCGATCAGGTCGTCGTTCGGCGCTCCCCTCGCGGCACGCAGCTCGGCCAGCCCGATCAGCGCCTCGCTCAGTCCCCACCGGTCCCCGAGCTGCCTGAACCCGGTCACCGCCCGCTCCAGATTCTCCTCGGTACGTGCGGGGCCGCCGATCATGAGAGCGGAGCTGGACAGCCAGAGGTCGTCGCTCCGGGCGTACGCCTCGAGCAGTTCGACGGCGTATTCCTCGCGCCCCGCGGCGGCGGCCATGATGGCCTTGCTGATCTTGAGCATCGGGTGCAGCGGCCCCTCCCGCTCGGCCACATCGGATATCCGGTCCATCCGGTGCGAGAGCGCCAGCATGGCGGGCCGGTCGTTGATGATCGTGCCGAACAAGTTCACGCCGTACGCGAACATGCAGGCCATGTACGGCCTGGTCAGCCCGGGAGGCGGCTCGTCGCCCGCCAGCTCGATCGCCTGCGTGGCCCAGGCCGCGCTCTCCTGCCGATAGCCGCACATCCACCAGTACCAGTTCAGCGCCCCGCACAACCGCAGCGCAGACTCGACGTCCCGCTCGTCGATCACCCAGCGCAGCGCGGCGGCGAAGTCGTCGCGCTCGGGGGACAGGCGCTCGAGCCAGACCGTCTGCGCGGCCGTCCGCAGCTGCGGCTCCGCCCGTTCGGCCAGATCCAGCAGATACGCCGCGTGCCGCCGCCGGTACTCGCCGGCCTCCCCCGCCTCCGCCAGCCGTTCGAGCGCGTAGGCGCGGATGGTCTCCAGCATCGAGTAGCGGCCCTCGGGCGAGACCTGGACCAGCGACTTGTCGGCCAGCGCGCCCAGCACGTCCACCGCTCCCCCGCAGACCGCCTCGACCGTCTCGAGCGTCGCGCCGCCCGCGAACACGCCAAGCCTCCTGGCCAGCACCCGCTCCTCCTCGCCCAGCAGGTCCCAGCTCCACTCCACCACCGCTCTGAGCGTCTGCTGGCGCGGCAGCGCGGTCCTGCTGCCGCCGGTGAGCAGCTTGAACCGGTCGTCGATGCGGTCGACGAGCTGCTGCGGCGTCATCGTACGCAGGCGGGCCGCGGCCAGCTCGATGGCCAGCGGCATCCCGTCCAGCCTGCGG
>NZ_JBFAMX010000881.1:0-3223 GCF_040659615.1 Nonomuraea sp. NPDC049784 | reverse complement strand
TCTCCATGGCCACCTTGGTCGGCAGCTGCGCGGCCAGCCGGAACGCGCCGCCCGCGCCCGCGATGATGCCGCGCTTCACCTCCGGCAGCCCGAACCGGGCCGTCTCGGCGGCCACCACCAGGTCGGCCCACAGGGCGATCTCGGTGCCGCCGCCGAGCGCGAACCCGTTGACGGCGGCGACGACCGGCTTGGCGATCGGATGCGTCACGCACCCGGCGAAGCCCCAGTGCGGCTTGAAGCCCTCGGTGGAGAACTCCCCGCGGGCCACCGCCTTGAGGTCGGCGCCGGCGCAGAACGCCTTGTCCCCGGCCCCGGTCAGGACCACGGCCCGGATCGCGGTGTCCGCGTCGGCCTCGTCCAGGGCCTCGCCGACGGCGCGGGTCAGCTCCGCGTTCACCGCGTTGCGCACCTCGGGCCGGTTCAACGTGATCAACATGACGTGGTCGCGGCGCTCGACGAGCGCGGCGGGCTCACCCATGGTCAACTCCTTCAGATGGTTCTTCCAGCACGCCCGCCTCGATGAGCGTCTGGATCTCCGGCTCGGCCAGGCCGAGCAGCTTCGTCGCCACCAACCGGGTGTGCTCCCCCGCCAGGGGCGCCGGGCGCAGCTCCGGGTCGGCCACCCCGCGGAAGATCGACGGGCCGTTCTCGGTCAGCATCGAGTGCTCGATGTACGGGTGGCGCATCTCGCGCAGGAATCCGCGCGCGGTGAGCTGGGGGTCGTCGAGGTACTCAATGACGCGCTGCATCATCCCGGCCGGCACGCCGGCCGCCTGCAGGCGTTCCATGGCCTCGCGAGGCGGCGTGGCCGAAGTCCACACGGTCACGGCGGCGTCGACGAGCTCTCGGTGCGCGCGGCGGCCCGCGGCGGTGGCCAGCCGAGCGTCGGCGAGCAGGTCGGCCCGGCCGATGACGCCGCACAGGCTCTGCCACTGCTCGTCGCCCTCGACGCTCACCACACACCACTCGTCGTCGCCCGCGCACGGATAGACGCCCTGAGGCGCGTCCCACTCCCCCGTGTTGCCGTGGGCCGTGAACGTGCCGGGCTCCAGCGACTCGCGCAGGAAACTCGTGGACAGCTGGGTGAGGATGGTCTCGGCCTGGGAGACGCTGACCGTGCCGCCCGTCCCGCTACGCCGCCGCTGGATCAGCGTGGCCAGCACGGCGACGGCGCCGACCCGCGCGGCGATGTGATCCGGGTAGATGGTGATCGCGTCGCAGAACCCGGCTTCGACGCCGGTGTCACGCCAGAGCCCGGTCAGCCCGGTGGAGGCGCGCACGAGGGGACCGTAGCCCATGCGCCGGCTCCACGGCCCGGTCGAGCCCAGGGCACTGCTGTCGGCCATGATGATCCGCGGGTTCAGCTCGCTGATGATGTCGTAGCCGAGCCCCAGCGACTCCAAGGTGCCGGGCTTGAAGTTGGACAGGATCACGTCGGACTCGGCGGCGAGCCGCTTGAAGAGCTCCAGGCCCTCGGGCGAGCGGAGGTTGATCCCGGCGCTGAGCTTGTTGCGGTGGCCCCAGGCGAAGCCGACGCTGATGGTCTCGCCGGTCAGCGACTGCCGGCCGCCGTCCGGGTAGGCCCGGCTCTCGATCTTGATGACTTCGGCGCCCTGGTCGGCCAGCAGCCGGCCGAGCTCGGCGCCGACCACGATGACCCCGAGGTCCAGCACCCGCAGCCCCTCCAGGGGCCGCCGCCGGGGAGCGGCGTCCGGCGTCGCGGGCGCGGCGGGGATCGGCTCGGCGAAGACCTCGTCGTTGTGCTCGCCCACCTCGGGGGCCCGGCGCCGGAACCCGGCTCGTACGCCGTTCAGCTCGACGTACCCGGACGGCACGCGCCCGGTCAGCCCGGGGGCGATCTCGGCGTCGAGCAGCCCTCCCCGTGCGAGGAAGTGCGGGCTGGTGAGCACCTCGCCGGGGCCGAGCAGCGCCGCGATCGGCACGCCGCGCTCCTGGCCCTGGGCGACGAGCTCGTCCCTGGTCTTGTCCTTGAACAGGTCGCCGATCAGGGCGTGCAGCCGCTCGGTGGCGCCGTACCGGCCCGCGAGGGTCTCGTACTTGGGGTCGGCGAACTCCTCGGGCTCGCCCAGCCAGCCGAACATCCCCCGCCACTGCCGCTTGGCCAGCACGCAGATCCGCACGTATCCGTCGGCGCACGGGAAGATCGGGTAGAGGTTGCCTGCGTCAGGACGGCCGCGCGGCAGTTTCGTAGCCGGCACGCCGCCGGTCGCCGAGCCGCCGATGCCGAAGCCCGGGTCCAGGACCTGGGCGGTCATCTCGTACACCGAGCAGTCCACGTGGTCGCCACGCCCGGTATCGAGCCGGTTCACGTACGCCAGCAGGCCCGCCCACGCCGCCTGGACGGCCGCCGACTCGTACGCCAGCGGGCCGGGCGGCACGACCGGCCCGCGGCCGGGGATGCCGGAACGCGACAGCACACCGCCGAGCGCCAGGTGCGTCCAGTCGGAGCCGACCCAGTCCCGGTACGGACCGCTCTGCCCGAAGTCGGTGATCGAGATGACCACGAGGGCGGGGTTGCGGGCGAGCAGCGCGTCCGCACCCAGGCCGAGCCCGTCGAGGGTGCCGGGCCGTTCGGTCTCGATGAGGAAGTCGGCCCCGGCGGCGAGGCCCAGGAGCCGGTCGCGGTCGGCGGGGTCGTGCAGGTCCAGCGTGATGCCGCGTTTGCCGGCGTTGTGGGTGGCGAAGTAGAGGCTCACACCGTCGTGCAGCGGCTCCCGCCGCCGGGTCGCCGCGCCCCCGGGCGGCTCGACGCGGATGACGTCGGCTCCGAGGTCGGCGAGGAACCGGCCGCACATCTCGGCCTTGCCGTCGGCCAAGTCGATGACACGGAGACCGGCGAGGGGAAGACCCCCGGCTGCGGGCATGGTGAATCACCCCAACTACGTGAAGGGCGTGCGCGGAGTACGCCAGACGTGACCTGTCCCGCGCGTCAGAGGGGCCCGTGCCTCAGATCGGCGCGTCCGGATTGTTAATGACAGGTTTCCTGAGGCGAGAATGCCATGACGATTCCGGTCTGAAAACGTCCGAATCGGCAACGTGGCACGCGTCCCAATCGGCAATGTGCGCGGCCCGGAGGGACGTCGGGCGGCATCGGACATCCCGTCGAACCCGTGCCAGACGCGGAGTGTCCTCCAGCGGGAAGACGGGCAGGCCGCGGAGCCGCCTGGACAACGCGCCCCTCGGCCCCAGGCGCGTCCCGAGG
>NZ_JBFAMX010000880.1:0-3224 GCF_040659615.1 Nonomuraea sp. NPDC049784 | reverse complement strand
TCCCCAACCCGCTCCCGCAGACACTTACCGCTTAACCTGCAGAAACAGGATCACGCGAAGATCGATTCATACACCACGTCCGTGGACGTGACCCCGGTCCGAAGAGCCCGTCCCGGCCCGCTGCTTGCTCCGGTTGCGCCGACGCGCTGGTGAACGCGAGGACGGCCGACGCGTCGGCCGGGTTGCACGTGAACGTCCGAATCGTCACCCTCGGTAGATTCCCGGCGCGCTGTGGACATCAACAGGTGCCGCCCTGATCTTGATGGGACACGGCGGCGGTCCCCACAAGAAGGCGCCTGTCATCCTGGCCCGTGCGCCGCTTTGTGGCCGAGTGCGATTTCGCGGTGGCGGCGTCGACGTGCCTGGCCATGGCGACCGGCGCCGGTCCGGTGGGCTGGCGGGTGCAGCGGGCCCAGAGCGTCGGGGACTGTGGGGCGGGAATGCCGCCGCAGTGCATCGGCAACCCACGCCCGCTCACATCCTGTACGAACCCGTCACTTCCTTTATCGTGAGGCGGGAAGGGAAGCGGTGATGCGCTGGCGGCGGATTGTCCTGGCACTGGTGGTGCCGCTGGTCGTTGCGGGTGCTGGCACGCTGCTGACCATCGCGTCCAATGTGGCCACCGGCGGGTCGAGTCCTTGGTTTCCTGCGGTCGAGCGGCATCCGCTTTGGTGGACAGTGGGCGCGACCGCCGCGGTGGCCGGTGCGGCGGTACTGGCTGGTTGGAGCCAGCGGCTCGCTGACCGGGAACTCGCCGCGCTCATACCGCCGGTGCAGCGCCCGGAGCGGTGGGTCGTCGACCGGCCGGCCGAGGTTGGCCAGATCGTGCGTGCGCTGCGTGCCCCGGCCGGTATCACCGCGGCGGTGCAGGGTGCTGGGGGTTTCGGCAAGACCACGGTGGCGAAGCTCGTACGGGCCGACCGAAGGATCCTGCGCCGATTTGGCGGGCGGGTGTACTGGGTGACGCTTGGCCGTGACGTGCGCCGTGACGACCTGGTTTCGAAGGTCAACGACCTCGTCCGACAGGTCGACCCCAGCCAGGCGCAACCGTTCGCCGACGTGCAGCAGGCTGCCGATCATCTGGCGAAGGTGCTCGCCGCCGGGCCGTCGCGGCTTATCGTGCTCGACGACGTGTGGTTCGACGACCAGCTCGCCGCGTTTCCGGTCGCCGGGCGGTGCGCCAGGTTGGTGACCACGCGGGTGCCGGCGCTCAACGCCGGTCACACGGTGACGGCCGTGCCGGTCGATCAGATGTCCGTCGTACAGGCGCGTGCGGTGCTATTGGCCGACCTGCCCACTCTGCCTCCGGACGTGCTCGATGGGTTACTGGCCGAGACCGGGCGGTGGCCGCTGCTGCTGCGGCTGGTCAACAGGATCTTGCGCGACCAGGTTCGGCTGCGGACAGACTCGGCCGTGGTGGGGCGCGAGCTGCTGGCGGCGCTACGGCACGACGGCGTGGCCCAGGTCGACCGCCTCACTGGCGCTGCGCCCCAACGGTTGGACGTCGGCGACCCACGACAGCGTATCGGCGCGGTAGCCGCGACAATCGAGGCCAGCCGTGGCCTGCTCGCGCCGCCCGAGCGCGCCCGCCTCGCTGAGCTGGCGATCTTTGCCGAGGATGAGCCGGTGCCGGCGGCGCTGGTGGCGACGCTGTGGCAGGCCACCGGTGGGATCGACCGGCTCACCGCCGACGCGATGTGCGCCCGGTTGGCCGACCTCGCCCTCGTGACGTTGGAGCCGACCGACGCCGACGGCACCGTCGGCATGCACGACGTGCTGCGCGATTTCCTTCGCGGCGAGCTCGGCCCGGCGACGATCACTGACCTGCACCGGCGGCTACTCGATAAGCTCGCGGCCCGCCTGCCGGCCGACCCGGACGACCCACCGAGGACCACCGCAGCGTGGTGGCGGTTGCCCGAGCCGGACGGGTACCTGTGGGACCACCTCGTCGAGCACTTGTGCGCTGCGGGCGCGACGGCCGATGCCGAGGCGCTCGTCACCGATCTACGGTGGGTCGCGGCGCGGCTGGAGCGATCCGGTCCCGCCGCGCCGCTGGCGGACCTTAGGCACGTGGATACGCCGCAGACGATCCGCCTGCGCGGGCTCCTCGGGCGGGCCGCGCACCTGCTGAGAGCGACCGACCCACCCCGCTCATGCGTCGACGTGCTGCACAGCCGGATGGCCGACGATCCTGACTGGGGACCGCAGGCACGGATGCTGGCCGCCCGGCGCGTGGGGCCCACGCTGGTCAACGACTGGCCGCTGCCGGACCTGCCGGACCCAGCCTTGCGCCGCGTCCTTATCGGCCACACCGACTGGGTGTACGCCATGGCGATCGCCCCGGACGGCACATGGCTCGCCACCGGTGGCTCGGACAAGACCGTGCTCGTCTGGGACACCGCGACCTGGCAGCAACGCGCGGTGCTCACCAGCCACATCGGGAAGGTGTCTGCTGCGGCGGTCGCGCCCGATGGCACCTGGCTCGCCATCGGCGACCATGCAGGCACCGTGCTGATCTGGGACACGCGCTGCTGGCAGGAGCGCCGCACGCTGTACGTCGGCCGTCGGGTCAACGGCCTGGCGGTCGCGCCCGACGGCACCTGGCTCGCTGTAGGGGCCAAGGACCGGTCGATTCGAATCTGGAATACCGACCGCTGGCGTGAGCAGGCCCCGCTGGTAGGCCGCCGCAGCCTGCTCAACCAGATCGGATCGCTCGCGGTCGCGCCAGACGGGACCTGGCTCGCCGCCGTATCCAGCGGGTCGACGGTACGGATCTGGGATGTCGCCACCGGCACGGTCCGAGCCGAACTGCCCGGAGACCGCTCTGTGTACGGCGTGGCCGTGGCCCCCGACGGCACATGGATGGCGACGGTCGACGCAGCGTCGCACCTGCGCATCTGGGACACCTCCAGCTGGCGGGAACTCCAGGCGCTGCGCTACAGCAGCAGGGTGAACGCGGTGGCGGTCGCGCCGGACGGGACCTGGCTCGCCGCCGCGAGCGAGGGCGGCGACCTGCGGCTGTGGGACACCACGAACTGGGAACAGCGCATGACGCTCGTCGGCTCGACCGTGATGGCGATCGCACCCGACGGCACCTGGCTCGCCACCGGCGAAGTCAACCGGGTCCGCATCTGGGACACCACCAGGCCACGGCAGCGTGCCGCGACCGACCGCAGCCGACACGTCAGCGCAGTGGCCATCGCGCCCGACGGCACCTGGCTCGC
>NZ_JBFAMX010000879.1:0-3229 GCF_040659615.1 Nonomuraea sp. NPDC049784 | reverse complement strand
TGAGAAGGACACCGCCATCCCGGTGCTGCCGAGCGCTCGGCTGCACGCGGAGGCGGCGGCCGGCTTCGCGCTGGCCGACTGACACACCCTCGGTCGTGGCACGATGTGGCGGCTCAGGTGGATCGGTACGCCGGTGCGTCGGTGCCATACAGCTCCCGGTGCCACAGGTCGGCGCAGACCCGCTCGTCGATCAGCCTGGTGCGCGTCAGTGGGGAAGCGGCCAGCGCGTCCGGCCGCGACAACTGGCGCAACGCCTCAGCGAACTCCGCCAAACGCAACCACGCGGGGAAAGCCGCGGGCTCGCCGGTTTCTGTCCGTCGATACACACGGAACGCCTCCGGCTGACGTTCCACCCAGAACGCGGCGCAGCCCGCGGACGCCGCACCCTCCGCCGCCGTCGCCACTCGGAGCAACGCGCCGACGTCCTCCTCCCGCAACACCTCCTCCTGGAACTCGCCCTCGTCGTGGCGGCCGTGGAAATCGGCCGGCGCCCGGTTGCCGCGATGCAGGTAGAGCAGTGCCGCCACCGCGCCGAGCACGTCCACATCGCTCGCTGTGCGCACCCTCTCCGCCAGATGCGCATGAATGCGGTCGTGCATCACCGCGTACCCCTCGGGATCCCGCCAGCGCAGGTCCGCCTCCAGCAGCTCCCGCACCATGTCATGCGGACACAGCCCGAGGCTGCACGACTCCACGAACGGCAGCCGCCGCAACCACCTGAACTACGTCCCGGCGTCCTCCGGCAGAGCCGCCCGCAGCAGGTCCTCCGTCGTCATGTACGCGTGCGCGCAGATCTCCAGAGCATCCGGCGGGTATCGTCCCGCGACCACCACCAGCACCCCCATGGGCAGCCGCGGCAGGAAGCGCTCGCGCAGCCATCCCTCCAGGCCCCGAATCCGTTCGAAGTTGTCGAGCAGCAGCACCGCGTCCGCATCGCGAAGCACCAGCTCGGCCTCCGCCTCGAACGCCGCCGGCGACGGCTCCAACGTGCGCCCGTCCACCATGGACACAGGCCGTCCCGCCACCGCTGCCTCGTGAGCGAACCGCCGCAACAAGGCCGACTTCCCGATGTCGCCGGGACCGTGCACGTACAGAACGCTGCAGCCGCCGCCGCACAACGCCGCGGACATACCCCTAAGCCCTCTCCGAACGCCCGGTCGATAAATCGCACACATGGGTGGATCCACCTGGGCTACATCTGCTCTCTGTTCTCGCTTACGTAGCCCACGCCGGGTGGGGTCGTCGTCGTGGTGGCGTGCCGCCGCAGTCTGGGCGGTACTCGAAGTGCCACCACTCGTTGTCGTACATGCGGTAGAGGTCGTAGCGGGCGCCGTGTTCCTCGAGCCAGCGCGCGCCTTCGTGGGGGCGCACGTCCAGCGCGATGCCCTTGACGTGGTTGGATTCCGCCGGTGGTAACACGAGCATTCGTGCCAAGGCCGGGGAGCCGGAGCGGCGGACCTCCTCGTCGAACATCCGTTGCTGGACATGGGGATCGCGGTATCCCGAGGTGAGGCCGATGAGCTGGCCGTGACGCCAGAGCGCCTCGGTGCGCGCCGCGGTGAACGCCGCTTTGGCGCCGTCGGTGAGCCCGGTGAGGTCCTCGGCGGGGAATCGCATCCCCAACGCCCAGCGGCAGGCCAGTTCGCGGGCTCGGCCGGGATGGCGGACGAACGCCACAGGCAGCAGGAGCACGGCGAGCACCAGCGTGACCACGGCGAACAGCCGGTCACGGGGCCGAGGTGCGATGGTGCGTGGTTCGTTCATGACGACTACGATTGGCGCCGAATATGCGCGCGTTGTCTGCCGCATGTCACCGTTTATCGACGGCGGCCACCGTCGGCGCGACCGTGACACAACCATGACACGGCGCTGACGAGGCGGGGACACGGCCGGCCTACAGTGAATGGGGTTGACCGGCGGGCGAGTTACGGAGCGTGCTGTGAAACTCGGCGGCGTGTCGCGAGTGTTGTTGATCGAGGATGACCCGGCCGTGCGGGAGGGCCTTGAGCTGGCCCTGACCCGGCATGGGCACCGGGTGAGCGCGGTGGAGTCCGGTGAACAGGGGCTGGACCGGCTGCGTACGAACCTTCCTGACGTCGTCGTGCTCGATCTGATGTTGCCTGGCATGGACGGGTTCGAGGTCTGCCGCCGCATCCGGGCCACCGGGGAGATACCGATCATCATGCTGACCGCGCGCGGCGACGACATGGACGTGGTGGCCGGGTTGGAGGCGGGCGCCGACGACTACGTGGTCAAGCCGGTCCAGCCCAGGGTGCTCGAGGCACGCATTCGCGCGGTGCTCCGGCGGATCGGCCGGGACCAGGCGGAGCTGGAGCGGCACGGGGACCTGACCATCGATCGGGCCGGGCTGGTGGTCGCCCACCGCGGCGTGCCGGTCAGCCTCGCCCCGACCGAGCTGCGCCTGCTGCTCGAGCTCTCCGGCACGCCGGGCCGGGTGCACAGCCGCCAGCAGCTGCTGGAGTCGGTGTGGGAGCACGGCTATTTCGGCGACTCGCGTCTCGTGGACGCGTGTGTACAGCGGTTGCGCGCGAAGATCGAGGACGATTCGGCGGCGCCCGTCTACGTGCAGACGGTGCGTGGGTTCGGGTACCGGTTCGGGCCGGTGTGAGCCGCCGATGGCACCTTGGCCGAGCCTGGGGCTGCGTGCCCGGCTGTTGTTCGCGTTCGCACTGCTGAGTGTGGTCACCGCGGCGGCGCTGGCCGGCGGGATCTACGTCCAGGCCCGCAACGACATCCTGCAGCGCGCCCAGGATGCCACGGTGCAGGCGATGAAAAGCCGCCTGGAGACGCTCTACCCGTTGCGGAGCGCGACGCCGGGCCCGACAGAGCTCGACGACATCGCCGCCGCCGTGCCCGACCAGAACAGCGTGGAGTTTGCGGTCGCCGTCTACCGCGAGATGCACTCGCCGGTCGCCCCGCCGGGCTGGAGGCCGGGCGGGAGGGTGCTGGCCTTGGATCTCGGGGTGATTTCACCGAGGTTGCGGCGGGTGGTGGCCGGCGGCGAGATCGCGTGGCAACGTGTGGTGTGGCAGGGCGAGCCCTACCTGATCATCGGCGCGCCATTGCTGATCGTCGAGCCGGACCGGACGACGCAGGTGTCCGGCATCGAGGTCTACGCCGCGCGCAGCCTGCTTGCCGAACAGCGCAGCATCGACGGGCTCGCCGCACGCGCCTGGCTCACCGGCGGGGCGGCCCTGGCGTTCGCGGT
>NZ_JBFAMX010000878.1:0-3229 GCF_040659615.1 Nonomuraea sp. NPDC049784 | reverse complement strand
TCGCTACCGACGTCACCATATGGACTGCTCAGGCATCTCGAGCACACGCAGCCCTCAGCCGAGACTCCTCACCCGACTTCTGAAACAGGCCCTAGGACAGCGGCCCTTGCGCAGCCGGATCGCGCGGCGCAGCTGGTCCCGGATCTGGCTGACCACCCCCTGCCGCGCCCAGCGCGCGAAGTGCCCGTAAATCGTGGCCCACGGTGGGAAGTCGGACGGGATCGCTCGCCAGGTGCACCCGTTGGCCACCAGATAACGAATCGCATCCACCACGTCACGGCGGTGATGCTTTTCCGGCCTGCCGCCGGTGGGAGTGTGACAGGCCGGGACCGGGAGAAGCCGCTCCAACAGCGCCCACTCGGCGGCACTGGTGTCGGAGGGGTAGCGTCGCGGGCGCATCACTCAGCCTCCAACCGGCGCATGACCGTTGGTCAGCATGTCCAGCGTGGACTGCAGGCTGGTGGCCTGGGCCAGGACGAAGTGGGCCCACCTGTCGTCGGGGTACTTCATGGCGTGCGGAGTGATCGTGCCGTCGAGTAGCCGGCTGATCCGGGTCAGCGCGGCAGCGAACTGCGCTTTCTCGTAGGCCACCCAGTCGGCGGAATCGGCGGGAAACCGGTAGCCGCCCTTCGCGGTATAGACGAGCGGGGTCAGATGCTCGCGCGCGGCCACTTCCTTGATCCACAAGATGCCCTTGCGGACCTGGTAAGGGCTCATCACGGTCGCGGCAACCAACTGCCGGGTGGTCAGACCGGCCGGACGCGCTTCCATCAGCGCCATCCGCACTCGCTCACCACACACGTTCGTCGGCAGTCTGCCTCGCTGCCCCCGTCCTGGCGTGGAGGAGGCCATCACGGGCTCACTCGCCCCGCAGCAGCGCGGCCAGGCCCTCATCCAAGGACAGGTCGCCGGCATCGATCGCCTGGCCGATCCATTCCGTCGCGCCGCGCACGCGTGCCAGGTTGGCGTGCACCCGCTCACGCTCCTCCTCGGTGAAGGAATGCCCGCGCAGCGTCGGCACGATCCGGCCGGCCGCCGCCACGAACGTGGCGCAAGCGCCGACCAGGTCGACGTACTCCCGGTTGTGGCGCACCTGTTCCCGCGCCTGCTGGATTGCCTGCCTGGTCGGCTGGGGCACGGCCTCCAGCCGCTGCGCCGCGATTCGATGGGAACGGTCGACTTGGGCCCGGTTGACCAGGTGCATCGCGGTCTGGTCCTCGACGACCTCTGACACCACCTGCGGCTGGCGCAGCAGATCGGTCGCCACCCGGGCCGCGACCTGCTCATCCTCCAGCAGGTCGTGGACCTTGTTGACCTTCTCCTGAACGGTGGTGGGGTGGTTGACCCGCTGGCCGACCTCCCGCTTGGCGGCGTCCTGCGTCCACCGGTGGGTCTTGGACTTCTCGTGCCAGGGCGGGTCGAGGATCTTGGCGAAGCGCACGTCCTCGTCCGCGATCGCGGCCAGCGCCTTGTGCACGACGTAGGACACGCCATGCTGGCGGCGCTCCTTGGGCCAGCGCGAGGCCACCCACCGGTTGTCGAGCAGGGTGGCCAGCGGCATGTCCAGGTCTTCGGCGTACTGGGCCAGCGTCTGCCGGACGCCGAACGGCTCCTCGCCCGGGCCGGCGTGCGACCCGCCTCGCTGGCTGATCGGCTCGATCTCCAGGGCGAGATCGCCCAGCAGAAGCTGTGTTCGTCCCTGGACGGCGAGCTGCTCCAGCCCGTCGGCGACCAACTGCTCGTACCGCTCCTGCGTCACCTTCCCGATCATGGTGGTCATCGCGCCCCTCCTCGCGTCCGAGCACCCTTCTACGAGTGCTAGCGCGAAGTCTCCACCCGCACACAATCGGTGACAATGCCCTGGTTACAGACCTATCTCCGCCCGGCCATATGAGGACAATTCGCAATCAACGATCCGAAGAGAACACCGTCACCGTGACGCTGTTCTCACCGCCTCTGCGACGCCGCCAGCCGGCAGTCCGGCAACGCGGAGAGCAATAGATCGTGCCCACCGGATGATCCACACCCTCCAGCCACGACCGCGAGCACTCCGGACAAGCGATCGTCCGCTCCGGTGAGGCGTTCTGAATCACCCCAACCCTGGCCCGGATCCTCAGCAACAACCACCGCTGCCGAGCACGGCACGCATCCGAGCAGAACACCGCGTCCCAGCGCATCCACCCAGGCAGACGAGTCCCACAGGCCGGGCAACACCGCCCGTCCGTCACCGGCATGCCACCACACTGGCTCAACCCTCAGCATGAGCACCAGGACCCTCAGGGCCACGACCACCGCACCCACGTCCCCGGCCCTCTCTCATGCCTTCCATTCATCCCGGGGACGGTGGTGTCCGAGATCAAGAGTTCAGCAACACCCTCTCAGGGGTGAGGCGTCGATCTGACCGAGCCACGCAAGCCCATTGCCGCCCCAGCCGTCGCGGCTGGATCCGTTCAAGGCGTTGATCGATCGGATGTTGCGGGCGGACCTGGACACGCCCTGTGGGAGGGTGGATGGAGGGCGCCGTCGAGGGCCGCTAGGGCCTGGTTGGTGAGCAGGCGGCGATGCGAGTCCGGGTAGCCGGCCTTCGACCAGGCCAGGCAGGCGGCGTCCAGGAAGCCGAGATATCCGTGCAGCGCGTAGTCCACTCCTTCCACGTCGTCCACCTCGAGCACTTCATGAAGGAGCCGGACATACGTCTGCCGAGTGCGGAGGCGGATGGCGGCGGCCTCGGCGGGCTCGCCGCTCGGCGCCAGGAACGGGCCGCGCCAGCCGGCACCCCACTCCTTGACCGTGTCCAGATAGACCCGAATGCTGGCCGCGAGCCGATCCCGGGCCGGCGCGCCGGGCCCGAGGGCGGCGTCGGCGGCACGCTGCCGATCGAGCAGCCGGTCGACCGCGGCCTCGACCACCGCCAGGTAGAGGCTGCTCTTGCTGCCGAAGTAGCGATGCACCAGGGCTTGGGACGCTCCGGCCACCTCGGCTACCTGGTCCACGGACACCTGGTCGTACCCGGCGCGAGAGAACGCTTCCCCTGCGGCGCGCAGGATGGCCTGCCTGCGTGCGTCCACGCCGAGCCGCTGACGGGGCCGCCGATCCGTTCGTGGCATACATCGACTTTACACGCGCTACTGAGCTAAGCTCACTAGCGTGACGTCGTGGATTGAGCATGCCATCTGGTGGCATGTGTACCCGCTGGGCTTCGCCGGCGCCGAGCCTGCCGCCCGGCGCC
>NZ_JBFAMX010000877.1:0-3234 GCF_040659615.1 Nonomuraea sp. NPDC049784 | reverse complement strand
GCCGACGTGGGTGCCGGTCAGGCCGAGGTCGTGGCGCAGGCAGTCGGACAGCAGGCGGCGGGCGGGCACGCGGACCCGCCTCGCGGTGCCGTTCACGACGAGCGTGATCTCATGCTCCACGGGACTCCGCCTCCCTGGTCGCGTTCCGCAGCGCCCGCTCGGCCAGCACGCCCACGAGCTGGCGGCGGTAGGCGGCCGACGCGTGGATGTCGCCTTCCGGTTCGACCCGTTCCCGTACGACTCGCGCCACGTCCTCAGGACTGCCGGTCACGTCCACGACGACCGGCACGGGGCCGACGCCGATGCAGGCGACCTTGGCGGCTTCGACGTGGCCGTCCTCGTCGAGCGTGACGACGGCGCAGACCCCCGCCAGCGCGTAGTCGCCGTGCCGCCTGGCCACCTCTTCGAATGCTGCCCCGGTACGCGCGCCCAATGCCGGGAAATATGCCGACACGGCCAGCTCGCCCGGCTGGACCGCCGACTCCATGGGGCCGACGAAGAACTCCTCCGCGCCCACGTCGCGTACCGGCTGGTCCCAGCGGGCCACCCGTACGGAGCCGCCCAGAACGGCCAGCACCGCGGGCAGCTCGGCGGCCGGGTCGGCGTGCACGAGGCTGCCCACCACGGTCCCCCGGTTCCTGATCACGGGATGCGCGACCAGCTTGAGCGCCTTGGTGAGCAGCGGATGCGCCTCGGCCCGCTCCACCTGCGCGTGCCTGACGGCCGCCCCCACCCGGACACCGTCTTCCGTCGCCTCCATGACCTGCAGCTCCTGGAGGCGATTGATGTCGACGAGATGCGCGGGAGCCGCCAGCCGCATGTTCATCAGGGGAATGAGACTCTGCCCCCCGGCCAGCACCTTCCCGCCCACCTCCGCGAGCGTCCGGAGCGCCTCGCCGAGATCGCGGGGAGCGTGGTACTCGAACGGCGCCGGCTTCACCCGGCCTCGCTCCTGGCCGGCTCGGCGCGGCGATCGGCGATGGCCCGGAGCAGGTGGTATCCACCCAGCACCACGATGGTGCCGAGCGCGATGCCCTCCAGGGTGAAGTCCCCGCCGACGAAGTGGCTCACAGGTCCGATGGCCAGAATGATGCCCGCACCGATGGGAACCATGTTCACGGGATCGGCGAAGTCCACCCTGTTCTCGATCCAGATTTTGGCGCCGAGCAGCCCGATCATCCCGTACAGGATGACGGTGACGCCGCCGAGCACGCCGCCCGGCGTGGCCGCGACGAGCGCGCCGAACTTGGGACAGAGGCCGAAGAGGATGGCGATGATGGCGGCGATGTAGTAGGCGGCGGTCGAATAGACCTTGGTGGCGGCCATGACGCCGATGTTCTCGGCGTACGTGGTGGTGGGCGACCCGCCGACCGCGCTGGCGACCATGGTGCCCACGCCGTCGGCCACCACGGCGCGGCCCACGTACGGGTCGACGTCGGCACCGGTCATCTCGCCGACGGCCTTGACGTGCCCGATGTTCTCCGCGATGAGCGCGATGACGGCGGGCAGCACCAGCAGCACGGCCGAGGTCTTGAAGTCGGGAGCGTGGAAGTCCGGCACCCCGATCCACTCCGCCTTCGCCACGGACTCGAAGTTCACCCGATCGTGCGGGAAGGCCGTGGCCACGCAGTACGTGCCCTCGACCGGGCAACTGGCCCCGGCGGCGTCGCGCAGATTGGTGCCGGGCAGCACAGAGGTGATGGGCCCGGCCGCTTTGTCGAGCACCCACGAGAGCACGAACCCGGCGATCAGCCCGATCAGGATCCCGATGCGCCCGATGAACCCCTTGAAGAGCACGATCACCAGGAACGTGATCAGCATCGTGACGAGGGCGACCCAGTGGTCCTGCGGCCAGTAGACGTCCGCCACCACGTACGCCAGCCCGAACCCGATCAGCATCACGACCGCGCCGGTGACGACGGGAGGGAAGACGCGGTGGATGATCTGCACGCCGAGGAAGTGGATGGCCAGCCCGGCCAGCGCGAGCACGAAGCCGGCGACCAGGATGGCGCCGGTCACGATCGCGTCCGCGCCCGCGGTGTCGCCGCCCGCCGCCGCCCTGATGGCGAACACCCCGCCGACGAAGGACGCGCTGGTGCCGAGATAGCTGGGCACCCTGCCCTTCACGATCAGCAGGAACAGGATCGTCGCGACGCCTGACATCATCACGGCGACGTTCGGATCCAGCCCCATCACCAGGGGGAAGACGAACGTCGCGCCGAACATCGCGATCACGTGCTGCGCCCCGAACCCCACCATCCTGGGCCAGCTCAGCCGCTCGTCGGGCCTGACCACCTCTCCGGGCGCCAGGTGCTTGCCGTCACCGTGTTTGGTCCATCCCAAAACCATGAGAGCCCCTCTTGTACTGGGCGTTGCGCTGGGCCGGCGGCACGTCCCGTTGCGGGCACATTAGGCCCGCCGGGACGGTGCTACACGGGCATGATCTGCCAAATCTGCGCCGGGGGCCAGTGGAATCCTCGCGCACACGAGATCGACTCGGTTGTGAGACGCGCTACTCGACCCGGATCGAGAAGCCCTCCCCGCTCACCACCTGCCCCGACCGGATCTTGGCCCGCTTACGCAGCTCCACCTCGCCGTCCACCAGCACAAGACCCTCGGCGATCAGGTGCTTGGCCATCCCGCCCGTCTCCGTGATCCCGCAGTACTTCAGCAGGTCGCACAGCGGGATGTACTCGGAGCGCAGTTCGAAGTCCACAGGCCCAACCCTAGATCCCCCGCATCCGCAGCACGTGCAGGGCCAGGGTCAGGTTGAGGCGCAGGTGGGGGTCGTCGGTGAAGTTGCCGAGCAGGCGCTCCAGCTTGCCGATCCGGTAGCGCAGGGTGTTGTAGTGGAAGTGCAACCGCCGGGCCGTCTCCGCCACGTTGAGGTTGGTCTCCAGGAGCACCTGCAGGGTGCGCCGGAGGTCGGCGTTCTCGGCGTCGTCGTCGGAGGCCAGCGGCCCGAGCGTCTCGCGGACGAACGCGTGCAGCTCGTCCGTGTCGTTCACCAGGGACAGCAGGCGGTAGACCCCGAGCTGGTCGAAGTGGGCCACCGCGCCGGGGCCGTGGAGCTGGCGGCCCACCCGGGCCGCCTTCAGGGCCTGTGAGTACGCCTCCGGCAGCGTCTCCGCCCCCGGGCTCGGCCGGGAGGTGCCGGTGGAGAACGTCGCGGGCGGCACGTCGGCGAAGGCCGAGGCCGCGTCCTTGGCCACCCGGGTGGCGTCGATCGAGGCG
>NZ_JBFAMX010000876.1:0-3268 GCF_040659615.1 Nonomuraea sp. NPDC049784 | reverse complement strand
GACCGCGCTGCCCACGAAGAGCGCGCAGGCGAAGAACGCGATCGTGGTGCCCCTCGCCTCGGGCACCACCGAGGTGGCCCACGTCTGCAGCGAGGAGTGCAGGAACGACCAGCCGCCCCCGAGCAGCAGCGCCGTGACGGCCACGGTGGCCATGCTGACGTGCACGGAGACGATCAGGAACCCGGCACTGAGCTGCGCGCCGCCCACCGCCATCAGCACGGGAGCGGGCCAGCGCCCCGCCAGCTGCTTGACGAGCTTCGAGAACGACCACAGGCCCAGCCCGTACGCGGTGATGGCGAGCCCGGCCACGGCCGCGGCGTACCCCGCGTGCTCCAGCGCGGTGGCCAGGAAGGGCATGGCGCCGAGCATGATCGCGCCTTCGACGAAGGCGAGCCCGAACACCAGCAGCGCCCAGCCGTGCCCCAGCACCGCGCTCAGATACCGGGCCACCCCGAGCGAGGCGCCGTCCAGGCGGGCGCGTGGCGGCTCCGGCAGCGAGCGCAGCGTGAGCGCGCAGGCCAGGGCGCAGGCGGCGGGCACGGTGAAGGCCACCCGCCAGTCCACCAGGCCGGCGAGCACCCCGCCCAGCCCGGTGGCCACGGCCGTGCCGAGGGCCGCGGCGGCCATCAGGTCGGTCAGCGCGCGCTGCCGTACCGAGGGCTGGACGGTGTCGCCCACGTACGTCAGCCCGGTGGGGATCACCGCGCCGAAGCAGGCGCCCGTCACGACCCTGGCCACCACCAGCGCCCCGAGCACCGGCATCAGCGCGGAGACCGCCCCCGCCAGCGCCGCGCCGAACAGCGCCCCGCGCATGACCCGCACCCGGCCGAACCGGTCCGACAGCAGCCCCCACAGTGGCTGCGTCAGCCCGTAGGCCAGGTAGTAGCCGCTGGCGGCCGCGACGGCGGCGGAGAGCGAAACGTGCAGGTCCACCGCGATGAGCACGAGCATGGGGCTCACGGCGAAGCGGTCGAAGCTGCTGACGAACGAGGCCACGGACAGGGCCAGCGGCGGCCGGGCGAGGCTCACGGAGGAGGCGGGGGATTTCATGCGTCCAATGATCCAGTAGACAGTAGTAACACCTTATGTCGGGAATGACATGCGGCCTGAGTACGCTCTGACGGTCGTCCCCTGCGTCCGATGAGGAGTCCAGTGACCGCCTTCGCCCTCGACGATCCCCTCGACCGCGGCTCCGGCCTGCCCAGGCCGGGAAACCTGCTGCGCACCGCCGCCGACTCGATCCCGCCCTCCGGGCTCGTGCTGCTGGCGATCTTCTCGGTGCAGCTGGGCGCCGGGTTCGCGAAGGAGTTGTTCTCGGCGCTGCCGCCGAGCGCGGTGGTGTTCCTGAGGATCACAGCCGGGGCGCTGATCATCGGGTCGTTCGTACGGCCCCGGCTGAAAGGCCTGTCCTGGCGCGACTGGGCGGTGGGGATCGGGTTCGGGGTGACACTCGCCCTCATGAACCTGTCCTTCTACGAGGCCCTGTCGCGGCTGCCGATGGGGATCGCGGTGGCCATCGAGTTCCTCGGGCCCCTGGGGGTGGCCGTGGCGGCCTCGCGGCGCCGGATCGACCTGCTCTGGATCGCGCTGGCGGGCGCCGGCGTGGCGCTGCTGGCCCCCTGGGGGCAGTCGGCGTCGGTGAGCTGGCTCGGGATCGGGCTCGCGATGGTGGCAGGGGTCGGCTGGGCCGGGTACATCCTGCTGTCGGCGGCGGCGGGGCGGCGCTTCCCCGGCACGAGCGGGCTGTCGTTCGCGATGATCGTGTCGGCCGTGGTGATCGCTCCCGTCGGTGTCACGACGGGCGGGGCGGAGCTGCTGCAGCCGGAGTTGCTGCTGATCGGGCTCGGTGTGGGACTGCTGTCGTCGGTGATCCCGTACTCGCTGGAGCTTCAGGCGCTGCGGCGGATGCCCAAGCAGGTGTTCGGCATCCTGATGAGCCTGGAGCCCGCGGTGGCGGCGCTGATCGGGGTGCTGCTGCTGAACGAGGTCCTGCACGCGCAGCAGTGGGCGGCGATCGTCTGCATCGTGGCCGCCAGCCTGGGCTCGACCCGGCGGCGCAAGGTCCAGTAGGGCCGGCGAGCCGCCGCGCGCCCGTGGGATGGGGTCTCGGGCGCGCGGCGGGGGGCTCGGCTCTCGGTGGGCGGGGTGTGCCGAGCCCATGGAAGGTCAGCGGAGTGCGGGTGTCCGCTTGACCAGGCATACGCCATCTACCGGAATCGGCGGTGGCCGGTCCGCTGGGGACCAGGACGACGGGGCCGCCGGCGGACGCGCTCGGCGTCGCTCATCCGGCCCGCATTGAGATTACCGCGATCGGCGCGCGTGCGATCCCTAAATGTCAGAACTTAGTGCGCAGTTTCAGTGTTCAGCCCAAATGCCCCGTACATGGCCGATGTGTTCGGTCATGAGGTGGCGAACGGCCTCGCTCTCGCCGTTCTTGAGCGCGTCGAGCAGCTGGAGGTGCTCCCTGGCCGACTCGGCGAGCGTGCCGCGCTCCACGAGCTGGGACAGGCCGTAGAGCCTGGCCCTGTTGCGTAGGTCGCGCACCACCTCGACCAGGTGGCCGTTGCCCGCCAGGGTCAGCAGCTCGACGTGGAAGCGCAGGTCGGCGTCCACGTACGCGAGCAGGTCGCCACGCTCGGCGGCCGAGACGATCTCCTCGGCGATGGGCCTGAGCCGTTCGAACTGCTCCGCCCGCGAGCCGCCGGCCAGCCTGGCCACGGTGGGCACCTCGATGAGCTGGCGGATCTCGGTGAGCTCGTCGAGATCGCGGTCGGACAGCTCGGTGACCCTGAAGCCCTTGTTACGCACCGCCTCGACCAGGCCCTCCTTGGCGAGGTCGAGCATGGCCTCGCGAACCGGCGTGGCCGAGACGCCGAACTGGGCAGCCAGCACCGGCGCGGAGTAGACCACGCCCGGCCGCATCTCACCGGTGATCAGCGCGGCACGAAGCGCCTGCGCCACCTGCTCCCGCAGGCTCTGCCGCTCTCCCACCATCGGCAGGTCGAGCCGCTCCTCGGCAGCCATCCGCCCATCCCTTCCTAGTGCCACGCCTCGTAAGCGGCAGCCGCGACCACGAGGTCCTCCCACGCCATGCCCGTGCTCTTGAACACACGCGGCCCAGTGCCGGCGACGACCCTGCCCGCCACGAGGTCGGCGATGTTGCCGGCGAGATGACCAGCGGCGATCGTACCCTCGTTGATCGGGATGAGCACATCCCCCGCCTCCTCGAGTGCGGCCGCCCTCGACTCGACGACCACGGTGGCGCGGG
>NZ_JBFAMX010000875.1:0-3286 GCF_040659615.1 Nonomuraea sp. NPDC049784 | reverse complement strand
GGTGGGGGCGAACAAGTGCCTGGACGTCAGCGGCGCCGGCACCGCCAACGGCACCAAGATGCAGATCTGGACCTGTCACGGCGGCACCAACCAGCGTTGGACCCGTGTCTGAGGCCATCCGTCCACACCCCGGGGAGTGGCCAGGAGCCCTCCACTGACGCTCGCGAAACGGCGCTGATCGCAGTGGCCACCCGTGTGGTGGCCGAGCCCTCATCGCTGACAGACGAGGATGTCGCCGAGCTAAAGGCACATGGCCGGAGTGAGCGGATCATCGCGGAAATCCCCGGCCTGGTCGCCCTTAACTTGCTGACTGACAGTTTCCTCAGCCGCATCGTTGCTCGTAGGGGCAGCGCAGTGTGGTCTGGTTCGTGCAGGGGGCACTTGATCTTGACCAGCGGTTCCGGCCGCTGACCAGGGCGAACATCGTAGGCACGGGCGGGCCTCCAGTCTCACGGAGTCCCGCCGTTCTCATCGACGCTCGCAGGTTGTGGGCGAGTCCTGGGCTCGGTTGCCGCCGCGTCGACCACGGTCAGGGCCGCTCGGCCGGAGGTGACGTGCTCGCCGGACGTGTTCAGCGGGCTGTCGCCCGCATGGGGCCTGGCCCGGCCCCGGGTGGCGGCGAGTACGAGCCCGGACAGACCCGTGGTGCGCGGCGCCCTGCTAGTCGCGGTCGAACAGGCGCGGGAGCGGGTGTTCTTCGGCGATCTATGAGCCGGCTGTCCGGCGTAACTGAGCTTGATGGCGGGACCAGCCGTCAACCGGCGCGCCGACACTCTTCCAGCCCAGGCTGCCACGTCCGCGGGGCAACATCGTCGACTCGCGACAGGCCCGACGATCATCGCTACCCTTCGACAATGTCATTCCATTACCGATCGCTTGGCGCGGTAGCGCTCGCGACAGCTGCTTTGTTCACCACACCCTCGATCACGCAGGCGCACGAAACGCCCACGGCCGCGGAGGATCGAGTCTTACGGGTCTACAACAACAACATCGAGAACCTGGTGAGAAACAACGCCGACGGCACGTGCACCCGAATCTCAGGCCCGGACCACCTCACGTCGATGCTCGTCGACGACAACGGCAAGACGGGCACCTCTGGCGTGAAGCCTCCCGATCTCCTGATCGTGCAACAGGTGCGTGGCACTGGACAGGCCACGGCATACGCCGACCAGCTCGGGGCCAAGTTCGGCTATCCGGCGGGCACCTACAAGGCGCTCGTGGCCTGGGACGACCCCGAGGAGTGGGGCAGTTCGCACAAGTGCAGCGAGCAGGCGCTCGGCGACCTGAAGAAGAAACAGACCAACGGGATCATCTACAACACCAGAACGCTGAGCCTCGCGGCGGGTGACGTCTCCAAATACTGGAGCGCGGGCTGGTTGAAGCCTGGAACACCGTACAACGGCGGGGCCGGGTGCACGCTGTACAAGCCGCCGGACAGCGACGACGGCGCCACCAACGAATACAAATGGAAGCGCACCAGCGCTCTCGCGGCGAGGTTCACGATCAAGGAAACGGGGACAACCGTCTTCGCCGCGACCATGCACCTCCCGGAACAGAACGGAGCCAACGCCTGCGCGGGCGCGGGCTACACGGGCATCGCCAATTCCGGCATCCACGTCGGCGCGGACGCCACGAGCTTAATGAACGCGTCAACGATCCGCATGATCGGGATCGACGCGAATCGCACGAACATCGCCCCCACAACACTCGGCGGTTTCGGCATGACCGGCTATGGAGCAAAAGCAACCGACGGGTCCAGGAAGATCGACTACCTCTTCGTCAGGGGCGCCGTGCGGCCGTCGAGCATTGATCACACGGTCGGCAGTACGAAGTCAAACCATCTCGCGCTGTACGGGTTCATCGAGTTCTGAACCCCCACGGCGCCAGTAAACGCTGGATCAGGCCAGATCGTCCCAGGGCTGGTGGAGCGAGGTGAAGAAGCGGAGCAGCGCCCCAGGAGCCGACTGGCTGGAGGAGCAGTCCAGTGGTGTTCCCCCCGGGCGTGGGACGGATCCGCCAGACGACCGAGAGCCCAGGTGAGGTGGAACCACAGCACGCGAGCTTCCCACACCGGTGTACTCGTTGAGGTCCCCTCGCCGGTCGCCTGACGGTAGCCGTCGAGCAATGGACGGGACGCCGGTGAGGGGCACCTTGGCGAAGTCGAACTTGAGTGTCCTGTCCGCCCGAACCCTTCGGAGTCCGGACCAACTCTTCGGAGGATCTTGCGGCGTCCGGACTTACCTTTCGGGTGCGTCGTGGGCGCTGTCCGAGACGAATCGACGAGCGGGACTCCGCCCGAGCCGACCGGTGATCTTGTGCTTGTCCGGGTGCCTGTAGGCCCTTGAGTCTGAGGGGCAGGCTCCGTTGATCGAGCAGTCCGAGTTCACCTCATCAACGACGTCGGGATGACGCTGTGTCACGAGGTCGAGACCTTCGCCGCGTATCCGAATCTGCCGAATTGAGGATGTCCGACGGGCCCGCTGGGTGGTGACGAGCTCGCAGGGGCGATCAGTCTGGCTCTTGTGGTCGACGGCGTCGCGGATCGCCTGCACTCCTTGTGACCTTGCCATTCGGGCACTGCCACGCTCGTCGGACGTCTGCCGAGATTGTCCGGGCTGCGGACGGAATGAATGGGCCCGGGGTGCTCTACCGGATCAGGCAGAACGGGTGGCCGGCCGGGTCGGTGAAGACCCTGAAGCGGTCGCCGCCGGCGTTCAGGTGGGACGCGCCCAGCTCCAGTGCCCGGGCCTCGCCGGTGTCGAGGTCGTCGACAAGGAGGTCGAGGTGGGCCTGCTGCGGGTGCGCCGGGTCCGTCCAGCGGGGCGGGTTGTAGTCGCTGATCTGCTGAAACATCACGTTCCTGCCGTCAGCGGAGATGAGCGCGCCCTCGGGACCGTCGTAGGTGACCTCCATGCCGGTGAGGTCGGCGTAGAAGCGGGCCAGGGCTGACGCGTCGGGGGCGTCGATCGTCACCGCGAACAGGCCCATCACCGGGCCGACGCCGTCCCTCTGGCAGAGGTCGAACGGGTGACCGGCCGGGTCGGCCAGCGTGATCCAGGTCGGGCCGTCGGCCAGCCGGGTGGCGCCGAGGCCGACCGCCCGCTTGGCCTCCGCCTGGGGATCGTCGGTCTGCAGGTCGAGGTGGAACTGCTGCGGGTGCTCCTGCCCGGGCCACTGTGGCGCGACGTGGTCCGGTGCGCGCTGGAATTCGATCTCCTGGCCGTCCGGACTCTGGACGCCGAACCGGTCGGAATCCTTCCGGACGACGTCCCAACCGGTGAGTTTG